>NZ_LZKU01000106.1 GCF_001672975.1 Mycobacterium sp. 1465703.0 | reverse complement strand
CGAAGACGGTGACCGGCTGAGGTTTCGGCATGACTTGCTGCGCGAGGCCACCCGGCAGTCGTTGCCGCAGTCGTTGCGGCGGGCGATGGAGCGCCAATCGGCGTCGGTCATGCTGGGGATGGGCGCGGCCCCGGCCGAGGTGGCCACTCAACTGGCGCGCAGCGCCGAGCCCGGGGACCGGGAGGCGATCGACGCACTGCGCCAAGCCGCACAATCGGTTGGCCGCGGCGATGCGAGCGCGGCCGCGGACTTAAGCCAGCGCGCGCTAGAGCTGTTGCCCGCCAACGACGCTGAGCACGGATCCCTGGTTGCGGAAACAGTGGGGTGGCTCAACCGGGCCAGCCGCTATCGCGAGGCCGAAGAATTGGCCGTTGCGGCGCTCGCGGAGGCCGCGTCGCCGGAGGTCGAAGCGGAGATCCGTCTCCGGCTCCCGACGATCAATATGCACAGTGCTCAGCGGCGGGTGGAGGAGAATCGCCGAGCGCTGCAGTTGGGCGGCATCAGCGAAGTCACCCGAGCGCGGCATTTGGCCCTGTTGGCGTACAACCTGCTGTTCGACCAACGCGGGCAATATCGCGGGGCTGCCGACGAGGCCGCCGCGGCCGCAACAGCGACGGGTGATCTCGAGTCGAAGATCGTGGCCGATGTCACGCTCGCTTGCGTCGACTGTGGGGACGGGTATGCGGGCCGCGCCCTACGCCGCCTGGAGAAGGCTTGCGCGCTTGCCCGCACGAGTGATCCGACGCCAGCCCACGACTTGCTCGCAGCGCACCACGCGAACCTGCTGGCTGTAATCGGCCGGTTGGACGACGCTGCAGCGCAGATCGCCGGTGGAACAGAGCAAGCCCGTCGAGAACACAACGCGATGGCACTTGATATCTGGGCCGACATTGACGCGTGGGTCCATCTCGCCGCAGGCCGGTTATCCGCGGCTCGCGCCGAGGTTGAGTCCCTGCCACGCCCACAGCGGACAGCAGCGACCGACCTGGACATGATCCGCATGGCGGTTCTTGCCGAAGTGGCGGTGCACACCGATGACCGAAACTTGCTGCAACAGACGGTCAATGACGCTCGTAACGCCTACCCCACTGGCGCATCTACGGTACGTCGGGCAGCGGCGCACACGCTCGCGCTGGCGGCGTGGCAGCGCGGCGACGTCCATGAGGCGGTGCGCTGGCTCGGCGGCGATATTTCGCTACTCGGGACACCACTCACGCCTGAGGTCTCAGATCTGGTGATCTTGGGTGCGCGGGTGGCCTCGACCGCCGGTGATGCCGGCTTGCGCGCACGTGTCCTGCAGGCCACCGAGGCACTGGAGCGGGAACAGCCACCGGTACCGCTGTTCTCGGGGATCGCCGGATATGCCCGCGGGATCCTTGAGCGTGACATCCAAGCATTGGTGGCTGCCGCGGAGTTGCTTCATTCGTCGTCGCGGCCGCTTCTTTACGCAGGCGCTGCCGAGGACGCCGGCGGTGAGCTGAGTCGCGCACAGCGCAACGCTGAAGCGCTCGACCAACTGAACGCGGCATTCGACACCTACATCGAGTGCGAAGCGACTGCCGATGCCCGCCGGGTCGGCCGCGCGCTGCGCCGATTAGGCGTGGAACGGCGCATCGTCACTCACCCTCGGCCAAGAAGCGGTTGGGACAGCCTCACCGACGCCGAACTCAAGGTCATCAACCTCATCGCCGAAGGCGCCACCAACCGCTCCGTCGCCACGCAGCTGCACCTCTCCCCCCACACCGTGAAGACCCACATCCACAACGCATTCGCCAAGCTCGGCATCACCTCTCGCGCCCAATTGGCGCAGCTGATGCGCGGCACTGATTGATCGCAGCAAATCTCGTGGAGGACGTGCGCGGCCTACAATGACGTGCACTGCCATGGCAGCACGGTAAATAAACCGTAGATAGGGATACCCGATGGGGCCTCCAACCGGCCTTTTTGACGCCGGCGGCCAACGCTTGGTCACTCCGCCGATTCGAGGGCGGGCGGACGAGCTGAAACTGATCGGCTCACTGGTTACCGCGGTGGCCCAGGGGCGCGGAGGCGTGCTGGTCATCGAAGGGCCGCCCGGTATTGGGAAGAGTCGGTTGCTGACCGAGGTGTTAGTGCTGGCCGATCAATGTGGGGTACGCACCTTGTTCGGGGAGGCGTTCGAGTACCAGCAGACGGTGCCGTTCTTCTCGCTGTTCATGGCGACACTCAACGCTGATCCCCCGGTGGGAGACGCCGAGGCGTTGCGCCAACTAGGCGGCTCGGCGGACCTGCGCTACTGGGTTGTGCACGATCTGGCCGACGCGATTCATGCCGCAGCCGCACAGACCCCGCTGGCAATTTTGCTGGAGGACATTCACTGGGCCGACAACGGCACGCTGTTGGCACTCCGGTCGCTGGCCACCGCGCGGCCAGATGCGGCGGTGTTATGGATATTGACCGCCCGCACCGGAGCCGGCGGACCCGCAGTACAGGAAACCTTGTCGGTGCTGCAGCGCGCGAACGCCACATTCTTGCGATTGGCGGCCATCACGCCGAATGCGGTCGCCGACATGGTGAGTGACGCGGTCCGGGCGAAGGCCGATGCGTCGCTGCTGAATTTGGCCGCCAAGGCGCACGGAAATCCGTTCTTGGTCAGCGAGCTGGTGGGGGGGCTGGGCGAGGAGGGCCGGCTGAACGTTAGCGGCGGCCGCGCGATGGTCACCGGAGACGGGCTGCCGCGGCGGCTGGGCGCCGGTATGCAGCAGCGGCTGGATCTGCTCTCCAATGAGACATCAGAGGTGGTGCGGATCGCCGCGGTGCTGCCCGACCGGTTTTCAGCGGAGCTGTTGGCCGCGATGCTGGAACGGTCGCCGGCGTCGTTGCTGTCGGCCCTGGAGGAGGCGGTGCGCGCGGATCTTTTAGTCGAAGACGGTGAACGGCTGAGGTTCCGGCACGACTTGCTGCGCGAGGCGACCCGGCAGTCGTTGCCACAGTCGTTGCGGCGGGCGATGGAGCGCCAGTCGGCGTCGGTCATGCTGGGGATGGGCGCGGCGCCGGCCGAAGTGGCCACCCAGCTGGCACGCAGCGCCGAGCCGGGAGACCGAGAGGCGATCGACGCACTGCGCCAAGCCGCACAATCGGTTGGCCGCGGCGATGCGAGCGCGGCTGCGGACTTGAGCAAGCGCGCGCTGGAGTTGTTGCCCGCCAACGACGCCGAGCGCGGATCCCTGGTCGGGGAAACGGTGGGGTGGCTCAACCGGGCCAGTCGTTATGGCGAGGCCCAAGAACTAGCCGACGCGGCGCTCACGGAGGCGGCGTCGCCGGAGGTAGAGGCGGAGATCCGGCTCCGGCTCCCGGTGCACACGAAGCACACTGACCAGCGGCGGGTGGAGGAGAATCGGCGGGCGCTCAAGTTGAGCGGCATCAGCGACGTCACTAGGGCACGACATCTGGCTTGGCTGGCGTACAACCTGGTATTCGACGAAGGCGGGAAACGGCGCGCGGCGGCCGATGAGGCTGCCGCGGCCGCGGTGGCTACTGGCGATCTCGAGGCCAAGATCATGGCCAACGTCACCCTCGCCCTGCTCGATGCTGGTGAGGGGTACGCGTCCCGCGCACTCCGCCGTTTCGAAGAGCTCAGCCCACTTGCTCACACAAATGAAACAGCGTTAGCGCATGCCTATGCCGGAATGTATGAGGCAAATCTGCTGGCAGTGGTCGGCCGGTTGGACGACGCGACGGCCCGGGTCGCCGGCGGCATAGAGCAGGCCCGCCGGGAAGGCAACGCGATGGCCCTCGCCATGTGGGCCGTCTTCAGCGGGCTTGTCCACCTCGCTGCCGGCCGGCTGTCGGCCGCTCGCGATGCGACGGAGTCCCTTCCGCCCCCACAGCCGACGGGGGCGACCGAGCATGACGTACTTCGCACGGTGATTCTCGCCGAGGTGGCTGCGCACACCGATGACCGAAACTTGCTGCAACAGATGGTCAATGATGCGCGCGATGCCCACTCCACTGGCTCCGCCGGCATACGTCGAGGGTCGGCGTATGTGCTCGCGCGGGCGGCGTGGCAGCGTGACGACGTTCATGACGCGATGCGCTGGCTCGGCGACGTCATCCTGCTGGCGACACCGTTTTTCCCGCATGCATTGGTCCGGCTGATCTTGGGCGCGCGGGTGGCCTCGGCCGCTGGTGATGCCGGCTTGCGCGCCCGGGTCTTGCAGGCCACCGAGGTGCTTGAGCGTGAGCGGCCTACAGTGCCGCTGTTGGCGGTGGTGGCCCTGTATGCCCGCGCGATCCTCGAACACGATGCCCAGGCGCTGGTGGCTGTTGCGGAGTCGCTGCGTGCCTCGCCGCGGCCGCTTCTTTATGCAAGCGCTGCCGAGGACGCCGGCGCCGAGCTGGCTCGCGCACAGCGCACCGCTGAGGCGATCGACCAACTGAACGCGGCATTCGACACCTACATCGAGTGCGGGGCGACCGCCGATGCCCGCCGGGTGGGCCGCGCGCTGCGCGGGTTGGGCGTGGAACGGCGCATCGTCACCCACCCGCGGGCAAGAACCGGCTGGGACAGCCTCACCGACTCCGAACTCAAAGTCATCAACCTGATCGCTGAAGGCGCGACCAACCGTTCCGTCGCGCAGCAACTGCGCCTCTCCCCCCACACTGTGAAGACCCACGTACGCAATGCGTTTGCCAAACTGGGCATTACCTCCCGCGCCCAATTGGCACAGCTGATGCGCGGCTCTGATGACTGATACGTCAAATACGACGCCGCCTAATACTTCATCCATCCGGCCCTAAACATCAACCCTCGGGCGATGGTTTTGCGCAGCCCGCGCGACGACCGTAGTAGTCGGCAACCAATCACGTTCTCACCCAAAGCGACCGCCCAGCCAGGCCACACATCGCGTCGGTGAACACACAGAGGGAAAGAGCGAACAATGTTGAATGCGGCGCTTGGAATGCTGGCCATGGTGCCAGTGGCGTTCGGTGTCGCTGGGTACACGATGGTGTCCCGATGACCGCCGATCACTCAGGCTCGCTCGCCGAATCAGCAAGGACTATCGATACCGTCACGAAGACGCGACGACGGGCGGGCAATGGCGATCTTGCAACCATAATCGAGCGATTGCGTGCCGCACGGGCGCAAAAACGCTGTGAGAGCAGGGAATTCAGAATATGGCTCCAGATAACCGCCAACCCACTTTGGTAGAAAGCGTGCAGCTCGGCCGTTCCTCGCATCAAGCGAGGGCCAAGCTAGGCCACGCACCGCGCCGGTGAGCACACAAAGGGAAAGAGCGAACGATGTTGAACGCGGCGCTTGCAATGGTGTGCCGATGACCGCCGGTCACGTAAGTTCACTCGCCGAAACAGCAAGCAGAACTCTACATCTCGATACATGCTCTGCTAACGCGACGATGACACCACCGACGCGACGCAGCCGTCCGCGAACGCACGGCACACGCCGATCGCTATCTTGCGATCGCATAGTTACCACGAGCGATGGCGTCCCGCTGTTCGTCCGTGACTGGGGGTCTCACGCGGCGGGTCACACCGTCGTACTGCTTCACGGCTTTTGCTTGAACAAAGAGTCCTGGAACATCCAGCTTACGCAGTTGATCCGTCGCTGGGGCAACAACATCCGGATCATCGGTTACGACCACCGCGGTCACGGCGACTCCGGCGATGCGTCCATGCACACGTACCGGATCGACCGACTCGCTGATGACCTCGCCGAATTGCTGGTTGCGCTTGATGTTACGGGCCCGCTCACCCTGGCAGGCCACTCGATGGGCGGCATGACGGCCTTGGCCTATCTTCGCCGGCCGGCCAGCAAGCGTCCCGTTGAGCCGGAGAGCCTTGTTCTCGTCGCGACCGCCGCGGGAAATGTTGGCTCGCACGGCCTCGGCCGGCTGCTGAGCACACCCGCGACAAGCATGCTCTACCACCTCGTACAACGCTTGCCTCGCGCAGGTACCGATGAGGTAGTTCAATTCCTCTCCCGGCCGGTGTGCGCGGCACTGACCAGATATGGCGGATACGGTGAAACCGCCCCGAGTTCGGGGGTAGCTATAACCGCGGCCGCCGTCAACAGCACCCCGTCGACGACGAAAGTCGGCTTCCTGCGCGGTTTAAAAGAGTACGACTGCTCTCAGAGCCTGAGCTCTATCACGGCAAAGACAATCATCATCAGCGGAGGGGCGGACAAGCTCACGCCGATGTGTCACGCTCACCAGCTGGCCGACGGTATCCCAGGAGCGACGCTCATCCACCGGCCCGCCGCAGGACACACGCTTTTGCATGAAATCCCTGATGTGGTCACCGAAGCCATCAGCTCCGTCATCTCCGTCGGCAGCTCGGTTATGCAGCCGGCGGGACTGGTAACGCCGTCACCCGTCGCAGTTGACGAGCAAGTGTCATGAGCCGATTAAGCAGAGCCGCCACATTACTCGCAGTCTTCGCAGGCGACTACGCGATCCTGATGTTGATCAATGGCCAGACAACCGATTTCGACGTTTCTGCGGTTGTCTGTGCAATTGCCTTACTCGGGGCCGCTCTTTTCGATTGTGTCTCAAAGCTATGCCGCAAGACGCTCGTGGATAAGCGCGAGGCTGCGACCACAGTCGAGCGAGCTATCGCTGCGTCGAGGCCGAGCGTCGTCGGCTGACTGAACGTTCGGCGGGCTGGGGCTGCGGTAATCGCGTCTCAGCTCGCCGAACACCAGGCAAGACTCATGATGACGACCCTGCCGCCCCCCGATCTGAGCTGCGCCGTTGCTGTTCTTCTCGAATGAGAATCCTTGGCCGGCAATGGCTCTGATCACGTCACTTGCAGCTGCCCGTGCGCCGCTCGGATTGACCAGTCATTAGATACCAAGGGCACTAGGTATACACCGCTCTGGACCTAAAGATCACCCGCTGGGCGATGGTGGCGGCGGTGCCGCGCTGCCAACGTTGTCATTGAGCTCTTGGATCGCCGCGAACGCCACGCAAAGCGTGGAACCGCCGCCAGGGCCCGCAGAGGAACTGAGAAAACCATGATGAACACGGTGTTGGGAATGCTGATGATGATGCCGGTGGTGTTCGGGGTCAGTGGATACGTGTTGGTGAACCGACGACCCTGAGCCGCGATGACGACACGGTCGCCTCAGGCTGAGACGCTCACCATCCCACCTGCCGCAGTGTCATGAGTTGCAGGAGTTATCGCATGAAGAGAGAGGAAATGCCGTGAGCGGGCACAGTGTGAGCACGGCTCACGAGAAAATCCTCGCGCCGTTGGCGGGACGTGGGTCCGCGGGCCCAAACGGGCACCGAGAAGCCGCGGTGGAGATAATCACCGCGGACGGATCTGATTCAATAGGGTCACTTCTGACGGGCAAAACGAGCCCGCCCGACCTTGTAGAGAACAACTGGGATGCCAAGACGCCAATGCCTGCCCGGGGGGCGTCAACGCCGAGTGTTCCCGCGCGACTGCTGGGTTCAACCGATTCGCGCAATTCGGCCATGACCGGCTCAGCTGGACGCGGCGACAGCGGCCTCGGAGAAGCCGCTGCGCGAGCCGTTCTGCTCGGCACCAAGCTGCACGTCCCGGCCATCGCAGCGCAACTCGTTCACCGGGGCGCCCTGCTCGACACATTATCGGCGGGGCGGCGCTGCAAGCTGACCCTGCTGAGTGCGCCCGCGGGCTGGGGCAAGACGACAGTCCTGGCGCAGTGGGCGCTGGGTGCGAGTGAGGACCAGAGGTTCGGCTGGCTGTCGCTGGATTCGTCGGACAACGACCCGGTGTGGTTTTGGATGTACGTCATCGCCGCGCTGCAGAAGATCAGGCCCGGGGTGGGGGTTCGCGCGGTCGAACTCCTGGCGATGGGCACCGACCCGGTGCAAGTCGTACTGCCCACCCTGCTCAATGATCTCGACACGATCGCCAGCCCAATGGTGCTCATTCTCGATGACTACCACCAGGTGGTAAGCCGCGCGGTCCATGAACAGCTGGCATTCTTCATCAGCCGGATTCCGGCGAATCTTCACTTGGTGTTGTCCACCCGATCGGATCCGGTGTTGCCGTTGGCTCGGCTGAGGGCCAGCGGAGAGCTTGCTGAGATGCGAACCAACGATTTACGTTTCGGGGCTGTTGAGGCGGACCATCTGCTAAACGGCGTCCTCGGACTGGACTTGGCCCAAGAAGATATTCAACTGCTGCACAGACGCACCGAAGGTTGGGCTGCCGGCCTCTACCTGGCCGCGCTCTCGCTTGCCGGGCGTACTGATGCCCCGGCGTTCATCAGAACCTTCGCAGGTGACAACCGTCATATCGTCGACTACTTGATGGCCGAGGTCCTCGACGGACAGCCACCGGAACTGCGCAGCTTTTTGTTGCGTACCTCTGTCTTGGGACGACTCAGCGGTCCGCTGTGCGACGCGGTGCTGCAAACGTCAGGTTCGGCCTCGGTCCTGAAGCAGATCGAGCGCGAAAACTTGTTTGTGGTGCCGCTGGACATGTCACGTCACTGGTACCGCTATCACCAGCTGTTCGGAGAGTTGCTGCGCACCGAGCTGCGTCGCAGCGAGCCGGATCTGGTCGCCGAGCTACACCGACGAGCCGCGACCTGGTTTGAGGGCGAGGGCCTCATCGATGAGGCGGTGCGTCACCTGATTGCCGGCGGCGACATCGCGCGCAGCGCTGATCTGATCGCCGCAGACTGGGTTGACGAGTTCAACGGGGGCGGCCTGTCGACCGTCTCCGGCTCGCTTGATCTGCTCCCCGAGGAGGCCGTTCTACACGACGCGCGGCTGAGCGTGGCTCGCGCGTGGATCGCGCTAAGCCGTGGTCAACTCGATGAGGCCGCCGAGTGGATCGAGGCAGTCGACACCCGATCCGCGGCCGCAGACGATGGCGCCGTCAGCGCTCAAGTCGTCGTATTGCGCGCGGTTCACTCGTTCAAGACGGGTGACGTCGCTGCGGCACTTCAGACGGCTCAGCGGGCGATCACCCTCGATCTCAGCGAAGCGCCGCTGGGCCAATCAATCGCCTACTGCATCTATGGATCCGCGCTGTACTTTTCGGGCAACACCGACGAGGCGCAAGCCGCCTTCCGACGGGCCGTGGAGCTGGCCGAGAAGGTGGGCGATCGTCGTGCCCGCATCTACGCGTTGGGCCACCTGGCGCTGATTTCGGCTGAAGACGGCCGGCTCGCGGACGCCGAAAGTCAGGTTCGCCGGGCTTCCGGCAGCTCCCGGGACTTGGCGGATGCCGAACACCTCGTGGACGTGATGGTGTCGCTTGCCACGGCCGAAGTCCTCGCCATGCGCGGTGACCTGGCTGGAGCGGCGGCCGCCGCAGACATGGCCGTCATATCGGCCCGCCAAGGCGGAGCAATCCTCGAGGTGGCCAAGACACTGTCGGTCAGAGCCGAGATCCTCGACAATCTCGGCGACCACCAGACCGCGAAGGCCAACCTCGACGAGGCCGGCACCCTGGTGCGCGGTAGTGCGGACGCTGGCATCGTCTCGACGCTGCTCGCTTCGGCCGAGCGAAGCTCGGGCGTCGCGGTGACTTCGCGCAACGAGGCCTGCATTGTCGGTGAGGAGTTGACCCCAAAGGAGCTTGAGGTTCTTCGCCTGCTCGCCACCCGGCTGTCGCGACGTGAGATCGGTGCGCGGCTATACGTCTCGCTCAACACCGTGAAGACCCACCAGCGTGCCGTGTACCGCAAGCTCGGCGTTGAGCACCGCAACGCGGCGGTCAGCCGGGCGCGAGAACTCGGCCTGTTGTAATTCGCCTGCCTGACCTTGCCGGACTGTGCCGATCTTGAATTATCCGGGGTGAAATCGCGTTACTCACCTGGGTGAATCCGTGGTAGGGGTGATGACAGTTCACCCCTCCCGGCTCCATCTTTGTGATTTTGCGTCGCCGCGATCTGATCGCCGGCCTCGTTTACGAGATGTGTTTGCCCAGTGCCGAAATCGATCAAGGTGGTGGAGATAGTGTCGCCAACCCTGCTAGATGTGTCCCGCTGGCAGTTCATCATCACGATCGTCTTCCACATGACATTCCCCGCCATCACTGTCGGCTTGTCGGTGTTCTTGGCGGTCGTTTATGGTCTACACCTTCGCACCGGTCAGGCCATCTATCTGCAGATCTTTCGGTTCTGGAAGCGGATATTCGCAGTCGGGTTTGGGCTGGGGGTGGTCAGCGGAACTGTGATCACCTTCGAATTGGGTTTGAACTGGGGGCGTTTCGCCAGCGCCACCGGGCCCATCTTGGGGCCGATCATCGGCATGGAGGTGGTCAGCGCGTTCTTCGTCGAAGCCGCTTTCATCGGCGTGATGCTTTATGGCGACGGGCGAGTCAAGCCGCGGACGATGTTGGTGTCGTGCTGCATGGTTGCACTGGGCACGGTGTTGTCGACCCTTTGGATCCTTTCCGCCAATTCCTGGATGCAGACCCCGGCCGGTTATCGCATGGACCACGGTCGGTTTGTGCCCGACAACTGGTGGTCGATCATCTTCAACCCGTCGTTCTCATTCCGCTTCCCGCACATGCTGTTAGCCGTGATCATCTCGGCCGCCCTATTTGTTGGCGGGATCGCGGCCTATTACCTCATCCGCAGGCGACACGACCAGTTCGCTCGGCGCACATTTTCCATCGCGCTGGGAGTCCTCGCGCTGCTCATCCCTGTCCAGATCTTCTACGGCGACAAAGTTAGCTTCATGGATGAAGACCACCAGTTGCCGAAGTTCGCTGCGTTCGAGGGCAACTGGGACTCGACCAACACCGGCTACAACCTCGTCGTGATTCCTGACCAGCCACATCAGCGCAACCGGGTGCAGATCAGCGTTCCCAAGTTGGGCAGCCTGATCAGCGGCGACCTGTCTGGCCACACACCGTTGCCCGGCCAACACCAGATTCCCCGGGATCGACAGCCCAATAGCTGGTCGGTGTTCTGGGGATTCCGGGTGATGTTCTACGCCGCCACGGTCATGCTGTTCGCCGCGGTCACCAGCGTCGTACTGCGACTGCGAGGCCGGCTGTTCATCGCGCGCTGGTTTCACCGGGCGATGCTGTGGCTGACACCGCTGGGTGTCGTTGCGATCATCGGTGGGTGGGTGACGGCCGAAACGGGACGCCAGCCCTACCTCGTGTACGGGATGCTGCGCACCGATCAGGGCGTCTCCCTTATCGCATCACCCGCGGTCCTCGCCTCGTTCTTCACTTTCCTGGCCCTGTATCTGGCGCTGTTCGGAACCTGGATCACCTATGTGGTGCGAACCGTGCGGCGGGGACCTGACCCGCGCGATCTGGAAATCGGGCCACCGGATTCAGCGTCCATCGCCGACGATATTGCCGTCGGGGAGGCGTGATGGCCGCGACGATTTGGTTTTGCTTGGTGGTAGTGATCTGCCTGGGCATGTATGTGGTGCTGGATGGATATGACCTCGGCATCGGGATGCTGACCCTCATCGAACGAGACGTCAAGGCCCGCCGTCAGCTGATCGAGGTGGTCGCGACCGCATGGGATGGCAACGAGACATGGCTGATCCTGCTCGCCGTAACGCTTTTCGGAGGCCTACCGACCGCCTATGGCGCCGCACTGCCCGCGCTGTATGTACCGATCGTCGTGATGCTGCTGGCGCTGGTGTTCCGCGGCGCGGCAATCGAGAGGGTGTCCAACACCGTCGGCGTACCCCGAGGGTGGGGCTGGGCGTTCGGCGTGGGATCGCTGGTTGCGGCGTTCGCACAAGGCGTCACAATCGGCGGCGCACTTAGCGGGATCACCGTCGAAAATGGTCAATTCTCCGGCGGCACTTTCGATTTCATGACGAGCTACGCCTTACTGACGGGTGCCACCACGGTGGTAATGTACTGCGCCGCCGGCGCGGCGTACGTCCAGCTGAAGACCACAGGGAATTTGCGAGCACGGGCCGCGTCGTTGGGCCGTCCGCTTACCCTGGCCACCGGCGTTCTCACGCTCGCTTGCGCGACGCTGTTGGTGCCATTGACACCTGTGCGCATCGGCGCGGCGGGTACGGCGGCGAACGTGCTCGCCGTTATCGCCGCGGTCGCGGCGCTGGCAGGTCTCGCCGCGTCGCTGTGGGCGTTCGGCCGTCGCCATGACGAGCGTCCGATGATCGGGATCGTCGCAGCGGAAGCATTCGGCCTGGTGGCACTGGCATTGCTGTATTACCCGACTGCTCTGCCGCCGGACCTCACCCTGGATCAAGCCAAGGCGCCAGCAGGCACACTGAACTTCCTGATGATCGCGTCGATCCTCAGTCTTCCAGTCTTGATGTATTTCAGCTGGTACACGCATCGGGTCTTCCGAGGGAAGTACCGCGAACCGTCGGCCACTGCGGCATTGGCCGGATCGGGCCGCATCGCCCCGGCGGCGGCCCACAGCCCGGCTCAATCGCGACAGCATCCCAGGCAGAGGCCGAGAACGCTGCGCTGGGCCGCAAACCTGATGTGGATCGTTGTCGGGGCGCTGACCGCCGCGGTCAGCGTCGGGGTCTTTGCCAAAACCCCAACCGGCGAAGTAATAACCCTCGTCGCGCTGGTGTTGATCGTCATTGGCGGAGCCGCGGTGTGGTTGCGCGACGAGTTGCGGCACGCCGATGCCGAATAACGACGCCAGAGCCGAAATCCGCCAGGCCCAACACATTCGGCTGCGCCGACTGGGTGCGCCGGGCCACACCGACTTTCACCGGGCCACCCTCGCCAAGGCCGTGACGTCGGCACTCTTGGTGTCACAATGGGCAGCCTTTGTCGCCGTCGTCACTGTGGCATACCGTGGCGGCGGGCGCGGCGGGGTATGGGCTGGTGCGTCGATTTTTTTCGGCGTCGCGATCGCCCGGGTCGCATGCGATACCTGGGCGCGCCGTCACGCCGACACCGGTGGTGCGGCCGTCACCGCCATGGTGGCCGGCGCAGTTCTCGACCGAGATCTTGGCGCCAGCGTGTCGAACCCTACGGCGCCGGCGCACCGCGCGATCGAGTTGGCCAGGCAGATCGGTGAGCACCACGCCCATTTCACGCCGGCACGTCGCGCCGCGCCATTGTGCTGCGCGGTGATCCTGATCGCCACTGCGGTCGCGCATTGGCCGGTGGCGGTGCTGCTGGCAGCCGCAACGCCGATCATCCCGGTCAACGTGCGGATGGTCGGGCTGGCCACCCACGACGCGGCGGCACGCCAACTGGCCGCCACCAGAGTCTTGTCCGCGCGCCTATCGGACCGTTTTCGTGGTCTGCCCACGCTGAGCACGCTCGGCGCCATACCCGCAGAGCAAAAGTCGCTTACCAAAGCCGGCCGCGACCTCAACAAGGCGACAATGACTGTGCTGCGCCGCGCACTCGTGGCCGGTGCGGTGCTGGACCTGGTGATCACCCTCGGCGTCGCGATCACGGCGATCTATTGCGGCTTCACTCTGCTCGGCTATGTCCACATTCCCGGCTCCGGCGCTTTGACTTTCGGGCGGGCCCTGTTTGTATTGATGCTCGCGCCAGCCTATTTCGCCCCGCTACGGGATCTCGGCTCCGCCTACCATGCGCGCGAACAAGCGATCGCCGCAGTCACAGCACTGGGTGAATTAGGCGCACCAAAGATGTCCACGAGAGCGAACGTGATTCGTCACGCGCCATGCGTGACATTGGCTGGGACCTGTGTGCGATATGGGGTTGCACCTGTTTTGGATTCCGTGGAGGCGATCATCCCGGCGGGGACCATCGTGGTGGTGCGGGGCCGGTCCGGTGCGGGTAAATCGACTCTGCTCGCGGTGGTTGCCGGGCTCATCCAACCCGCATCCGGACTGGTGCAAATCGACGGCCGGCGTCCGCAGCCGGGAGCGGCGAGCTGGATTGGGCAGCAAACCGTGATCCTGCCCGGGACGCTGGCCGACAATCTGCGGCTCGGCAACCCCGATACCTCCCCCGAAGCGCTGCGGCATGCTGCCGAGCGGGCCGGGCTGGGCAGGCTACTCGCCCGGCTACCAACCGGATTGGATGCCCCAATTGGTGAACGCGGCTGGGGGGTGTCGACCGGCGAGGCGCAGCGGGTGGCCATCGCGCGCGCCTTGCTGCGCGACGCGGGCCTGTGGCTGCTGGACGAACCGACCGCGCACTTGGACGCCGAAAGTGAAGCGGCACTGGTCGACACGCTGGCCGAGGCGGCCCGCGGTCGCACGGTATTGATCGCCACTCATTCACCTACAGTCGCCGCGATCGCCGATCAGCAATGGGAGATCATCGATGCGAATCTGCTGCTGACCGAAGCGCGTCAACCGGTGCGGCCGTGACAACGCTGCGGGGCTATCTGCGCCTGCTTGGCGGTAAAACCGTCGCTCGCGTCGCGGCCGCGGCGATGCTGTCGCTGCTCGCCGCCGGCTCGACAGTGGGCTTGCTCGCGCTGTCGGGCGGATTGATTGCCAGCTGCGCGATCGCCGGTTCGGCCACTGCGTTCTCGGTCTATGCACCCAGCGGCGGTGTGCGAACATTTGCGCTTACCCGGATCCTGTCCCGGTACGGGGAACGGCTCAGCGCTCACGCGATCAGTCTGGAGTGGCTGATTCGGCTGCGCCGCAAACTGTTCGTCGATCTCGCGGCGCTCCCTGTCGCCGCGCAGCGGCGGTTCGCGTCCGGCGAGCTACTTGACCGCGCGATGGCCGACGGCGACGCGGTGGTCGAATCATTGCCCGGCGCCGTCCTGCCGCTTGCCGCGACCGCGGTGACGGTGGCCGTGAGCACGACCGTCCTTGCGACGATCAATCTGTTCGCTGCGACTCTCCTCGTCGCGGGAACCGCGGTGATCGTCGCCACGGAAACACACGCCAGTCGGCGGCAACGCCGCCTCGCGGCCGATGTTGCCCGGAGCCGCGGCGCGGCTCGAGCACAGCTGATGGCAGCAACGGCAGCGGCCAACGAACTCGTTTCACTCGGCGCCATTGCCGAAGTGCGCAGCACGGTGGCAGGCTGGATCGCGTCCGCGGCCGTAAAGCGCACCGCCGCTGATCGTTTCGACCGGCGCATCGCGGCAGCCATCTCGGTGTCCGAGGCGGTGACGACACTCGGCGTCGCGGCTGCCGTCCTCACGGCACCAGGAATTTCGCTGCCGAGGGCCACGCTTCTTCTGTTAATGACCATCGCCACCGTGGATCTATTCGCAGACGCGCACCGTCAGCTGCGACAGCTGACCGGATCGGCCACTGCAGCAACCAGACTCGCTCAGGCTGCACCAGCGAAGGCGGAGCATCGATCGCCATCTTCTGACGCCGTGACGGCGGGGGTTCGCGTCGAGATGCCGTCCACCGGCATATCGGCGCAACCGGGAGAGACCGTTATCGTGCAAGGTCGTTCCGGATCAGGCAAAAGCACTCTGCTTCAACGTATCTCGGACCGTACGGCCGATGTCTTGCTCGACCGCCGGCCGGCGCGCGAGCTTCCTGTCCGCGCGGTGGTCCTGGTCGCAGCCGATGAGCCGCTGTTCTGCGGAACCGTCGCGGAAAACCTCAGACTCGGCCGCACCGACCTGGACGACCTCGAGATGCGCCGACTGCTGGATGACGCCGGTCTCGGCGAGCTCGCGCCCGACACCGCGGTTGGCCACGGTGGTCGCGCTATGTCCGGCGGCGAGGTGCGCCGCCTCGCGGTACTACGTGCTCTGGTGGCACGGCCCCGCCTCCTGCTCCTCGACGAACCGACCGAGGGTCTTGACACATCCACCGCACAACGAATGCTTGGCCTGATACGAGAAGAGCTGCCCCACGCCACCGTGATCGCCGCGATACACGACCGCCACCACTCGCACCTTGCAGGTGCCGCGCATCGTGTCGTCGAGATTGGGATGCACCGGACCGCGTAGATCCCGTGACCCACCGCCAGCTATAGGCCGGGTCGTCGAGCGTGTCATGGTCGAGAGGCCGCGCCGCAGATGCGCTTCCGTGTCGGCGCATCACCCGGGTGAAATGTCCGCATGGATGAGGACAACTCACCCGTTGCGCAGAGATAGTGGTCGCTGATCTGAGCCGCGACCGCAAACCGCATGGATCGCCGTCTCGACCGGCCGGCCCGCCAACAAGGCGGTGCGAGTCCGGCAGTGACCATGCGGTGCAAGGACACCCGCAGAACGGAGACAGCATGTCGCAGAACGAGGCCACCGCCATCATGACTGATGGGCCAGGAAAGTTTCGAACGACCGCCATCGCGCCTCTGGTCGCACGGTATGGTCTGGTCATAGTCCTGGCCTGGTTCGGCGCGATGAAGTTCACTTCCTATGAATCCCATGGCATTTCACATTGGGTGGCCAACAGCCCATTCATGAGTTGGATCTACCACATCATCTCCATCGACGCCTTTGGTCGATTGAACGGATCAATAGAATTGACTGTTGCAGCACTGCTGGCCGTCAAGCCGTGGTTCCCGAAGGCTTCCGTGGTGGGCGGCGTATTCGCCTCGCTGTTCTTCGTGACCACGCTGAGTTTCATGATCACCACCCCCGGCACCGGCGAGGCGTCTGCTGGTGGCTTTCCCGTTTTGTCCGCAGACGGGGAGTTCTTGATGAAGGACATTGCGCTCTTAGGCTTGGCGCTGTGGTTGCTGGCGGACGCGATTGACGCAACCCGCAGACCGGCGACGCTCGCCAAAACAGACTGACACTTCCGCTGATGAGGTTGCGTAGGTGCCGACGTCGTTTGCACCGCGGCATGGCGGCCTACCCGTCCTATGCCTGACGTCCACCGATCCGTATCACGCTATTTCCCAAGGCCACTCACCAAGCCGACGCGATCCGCACGGACCTAGCGACCCGCGGCATCACTCTCAGGGCCACTGCTGATGGCATCCGATGGTGCCGCCAGGACAGGTGAGAACTTCACCACGTCGCCTCGATCACCCGGGTGAATATGTGGTTGGGGTGATGACAGCTCACCTCGCCTGGCCGCAGCCTCAGTACGAACGGATCAGGGCGTGACTGTCGCCCCCCTGCGGGCAGCACGGGCGTCGTATGTCTTGTCGACTGGATCCAGAAGGGCAGCGGCCCAGCCGGAGCCGTCGAGGAGAACTAGAAGGGAACCTGATATGCATTTCGAGGCCAAGAAGATCGTGG
>NZ_LZKU01000105.1 GCF_001672975.1 Mycobacterium sp. 1465703.0 | reverse complement strand
GGGAGGTGGTCGCGGGTGTTGACGATTTCTCGGCTCTCCCGCTGGAGCATCGCCTATTACGAGAAGACGGCCAATGAGGCCAAACAGGCCGCGATGGACCGGGTGTCGGCCGGTGGCGGGCTCGGGGAGTACTACACCGAAGGTGACACCCGAGTCCCGACGTGGGTGGTGGCCGGGGATGCGGTCAAGGTTGCTGAACTCACCGGTTTGAGTGGCGCGGCGCTGGCGAGCGGGTTTGCTGACGGTGAGGCCGCCACCACCTGGCTCGACGACGGGATAGCCCCCAACGGCGCCAGCGGACGTGCCTTCACCAAGGAGTCAGTGCACGGTTTCGATCTGACGTTCGCCGCGCCCAAGAGCGTGTCGCTGGTGCGGGCGTTGACCAGCGAGATCAACGACAAAGTGATCGCCGAAGCGCACTCGCGGGCAGTCAAAGCCGCCATGGACTACCTGCACCAACACGCCGGCTACACGCGGGTGCACAACCCGATCAGCGGCAAAAAAGACCTGCAACGGCTGCCCGGCTTGGTGGCGATCGCCTACCAGCACGAAACGTCACGGTGCGGGGACCCGCACCTGCACACCCACGTCATCGTGCCCAACCGGCAGGCCCGCGGCGACGGTGTGCTGGTGTCGATCGACTCCAAATCCCTGCACCACGAAGCCAAAGCGGCCGGGGTGATCTATCAGGCGGTGTTGCGCCACGAACTGCACGCTGAACGCGAATTTGAATGGCGCGAGGTCGATGAGCGCTCCGGGATGGCTGATATCGCCGGCGTCACCAAGACCTGCCTCAAAGCGTGGTCGCGGCGCTCGACGCGGCTGCGGGAATGGGCGCGCAACAACCTTGTCGTCGTCGACGGCGAACCCAACGCGCAACAGCTCGCGGCCGCGCAAAAAGCCACCCGCCCGGCCAAACCCGAATCCAAGCCGTGGGCCGAACTCAAAGAGGAATGGCGCGCCGATGGGCGCGGTCTGGAACTGGACCGCGCCGCGCATGCCGACGCGCGCGCTGCGCGGCGCGCCGCGCCGCGCACCCCGACCGACCGCGCACGACTCGCGCGCATGGTGGGCGCGATCGACAAGAGCGCGTTCACCCGCGCCGATCTGGTGGAGCTGGTGGGTGCGCTGGTGCCGGTGGATGCGCCCGGAGATCCGCGCACCGCCATCGAAAAGATCGTGGACACCGTCGCGGTGCGGGTCAGCGCGCCGCGCGAGGCGCACCACCGCGAAGGGCACGAGCTGTTCACCGTGGACGCGGTGATGGTCGAAGAGGAGCGCATCTTCGGCATGGTCGATGACCAGGATGCGCGCACGCGCCTGGATGTGCGCCCCGTCGACCTTGGTGACCTGTCGCCGGATCAAGCGCACGCCATCGCCAACATCGCGCACTCCCCCTATCTGGTGCAGCCGCTGCAGGCCCCGGCAGGTGCGGGTAAAACGCACTCGCTCAAAGCGCTGCGCGGCGCCGCGCACCGCGGCCACAAAGAAGTCCTGGTGCTTGCGCCCACCGGGAAAGCGGTCGACGAAGCGATGCGCGATGGCGCCGGGGACCGCGGCCTGACGGTGGCCCAAGCGCTCAAGCTCATCGAAGACGATCAGCTCGACATCGATCGGCGCACCGTGATCGTGGTCGACGAAGCGTCCATGTTGGGCGCCCCCGAGCTCAAGAAGCTGATGTCGTGCGCGGTGACCGGGCGCGCCAAGATGGTCCTGGTGGGCGACGCGTATCAGCTTTCGCCGGTCAAAGCGCGCGGCGGCATGTTCGAGAACCTGTGCGATGAGCTGCCCTGGTCGCAGCGTCTCGGTGAGGTGTGGCGCATGCGTGACCCGGCCGAGCGGGACATGTCGTTGGCGCTGCGCTCGGCGCACGGCAACCGGCTGCGCACCGCGGTGGGCTGGTACCGCAACCGCGGGCGCCTGCACACCGGGGACCCGATTGCGATGGCCGATGACGCCACCAACGCCTACCTTCAGGCGCGCGCCGAGGGTAAAGACGCCGCGATCATCTGTGACCGCTGGGAAATCGCCGACGCGATCAACCGCAAGCTGCACGGCGCGCTCACCGAGAAGGTCGCCAACACCGCTGACGCCGCCGACGACAAGGCCAGGTTCTTGTCCGACACCGTGCGGGTGGCCCGCGACCAGGATGTGCGTGCCGGCGACATCATCATCAGCCGCAACAACGACGCGAGCCTGACGGTGGAACCCGGCGGCGACCACCGCGCCGGTGAGCCCATCGACCAAGTCCGCAACGGCAACCGCTGGCGCGTCCTGGGGGTGGACGCCGCGCGTGCGCGCATCGCCGCCGAACGGCTCACCGACGGTGCCCGCACCATCTTCGACGGGGACTATCTGCGTGAACACATCACCTTGGGTTATGCCACCACCCTGCACGCCGCCCAAGGCATCACCGTGGGCAACTCCACCACCGCCGGGGCGTGCTTCACCGTGCTCAGCGATAAGGCCTCACGTGCCATGGCCTACGTCGGGATGACCCGCGGCAAAGACGAAAACCACGCCTTCATCTACCAGCCCATCACCGGGGAAGCCGACCACGAACACAGCCGCGTCGCCTCCGGTGCGGAGATCCACACGCTCCGGCGCGGCAACAAGTACGCGGCCGCGCACTTCTTCCGGATGATCCTGGCCAACGACGACCGGCCCCGCACCATGCACGCCGAAGCCGAACGCACCGACCGCGACCTGCTCCCCCCGGTGGTCGGGGCGTTGTTGGACCGCCACGACCAGCGCCGCCAAGACCGGCGCGCGGGCTGGCGTGAACACAGCGCCGCGGCCCGGCGCCGCGAAGCCGCCTACGAGCGGCTCCGCCAAGCCACCCAGCACAGCCGCCAGCGCGCGCAAGAACGCGACCGCGGCGAGGGACTGGAATTGTGACAGTGACCATGCAACCAAGGGGGGACCGGAAATGTGTGAGGATCCAGAACCAGAACCGTCGGCTGCGGCTGATCGGCTCGCACACGCGCTCACGCAGTGGCAATCCGCGCGGGAAGCGTTCGGGGCGCGGCACGAGACCACGCTGGCGGCCCTACTCGAGGTCGCCTCGGCGCGCTGGAACGCCGGGGACAGCCTCGGCGCAGTCCATGACGGCGCCGAGGTGGTGGCCGCACGGCAGGAAAAACTCGGCGACGAACACCCCTACACCCTCGCGGCGGCCGGGCTGGTCACCATATGGCGCTACCACCGCGGCGACGAGAACGCCGTCGAAGAACTGCGGCAACTCGTACCGGTGATGACGCGCGTGCTGGGCCCAGAACAGGCCGACACACTATGGGCCACCCACACGCTGGCCACCGCCGAGGACGCCGACGCTGACCCCGCCCAGCGACTGCTGCGTTGGGTGCAGTTGTGCGGCGCTGCGCTGAAACACGGGTGTTCGGTCCGCGTCACGAGCTCACACTGGCCGCGGCTTACGGGGTGGCCCTCGCGCGCCGCGCGCTCGGTGACCCCTTCGGCGCCAGCACCGATGCGTTGATCGTCGTCGGTTACCGGCGACGTCTGCTCGGCGAACAGCACCCGCACACCTTGGCCGCGCAACTGTCCCGGCTGGCCTGGCTGGGCGAGGCCGAAGGGGCCAACGCGCACACCCTCAAGGAGCTCGACGAACTCATCGTGGATCTACAAAACACCCTCGGGCACGACCACGAACACAGCCTGCTCGCCCGCTACAACCGCGCCCGATTCACCCCCGAGGACGCCGACGAGATCGAGCGGATCTCCGAATGGGAAGTCCTCACCGAGGACCTCGAACGTGTCCTAGGCCCAGAGCACCCGGTCACCATCGACGCTGACCAACGACGTACCGCCGCCCGGGCCGAATGGGAAGACAGCCTCAACGAAACCCGCAATATCGCTTTCGACCTCTACATCGACGCCGAAGCTGAAGACCGCGACATCGACCTCACACCCGGCCGCGAGTGGATGGATACCGGCAACCTCGATGACGACGCCGTGGGCAAGGTCGCCGAAGACGCCGACGAACAGCGCTCGGAGAGAGCCGATCTGATGCAACACGCGGTAGAAATCAAAAAAGCGCTGGCGCGCAGCGCGCGCGAAGTCGGCAACGACGCCCTTGAGACGCTGCAATGGAAGTACTACCTTGCGTGGTGGCTATGGCATGGCCACGAGTTCGATTCCGCCGCGGTGCGCACCCGCAAACTCATCGACGACTGCGTGCGGCTACTCGGCGACGATCATCCACTCACCGGCGCTGCCCGCGCCCTCGAATACCCCATCGCCAACCGGGAATGGGGCGGGTTTAGCCCGTTCTGGGACGGTGGAGCGCTGGTCTGAAACCGGCGGTGATCTGATCACCGCCGGTGGCGCCCAGCTGCGGACCGGTCGAGGTGATGTGGTCGCGCGCGGTGAATGCCGGTCTGGTCTGGGGTATGCGTACAAGGTTGGCTGACCAGTACACCGGGAGGAGAAGCACCCATGGTGAACGTCTACGTTGAACCGCGGCCGAAAGGCCGCGAAGGAGAGCCATCTCGCACTACGTCGTCGAAGACCACGCTGATAGTGAGCTCCACAGCGCCCCGACCCAGCAAGAAGCCATCGACTGGGCGAAAAAGCAGGGCCATTTCGCCCGGGTCCGTCACCTCAGTGACAAAAAGAAGCCCGATCAGTGGCGGGCCGTCTGACGACGGATTCGGCCTTCGTTGGCGCTTAGTGGATTTGGTTGGCGAGCTTGGTGACCAGTGCGGTGTTGAGGTAGCTGGTGGCCGCGGGCCCGCCGGTGTTGAGGGCGGTGATGGTCGCGGAGTCATCGATGATGACCAGGGTGCCGCCGAAACTGGTGTATTTGGCGGGCAAGCCGGCGTACCCGCCGCCGCCGGCGGCGGGGTCGGTGCGCAATAACAGCATCACGTCGCTGCGTTGGCCGATGTAATCGACGTCGTTGATGTTGAACGGGACTTGTGGTGGGCCGCCGGGGCTGCGTTTGTAGTGCGGGTTGTAGGTGAAGCCGATGCCCTCCAGATAGCTGCTCGGCGCTGAAGGGGTGGCTGCGGCGGTGGTGGTGGTGCCGGTGTAGTTGATCACCACGACCGATTTGCCGAGAAAGCTGCGATGCTCCGAGCGGATCGTGTTCTGCTCGGATTGCGCCTTATCAAGGAGCGGCTTGGCGGCGTCGGTGCGGCCCAGCGCGGTGGCGATCCAGTTCAGTTGTGTCGGCCACGTCCAGTCTTGAGTGGTGTCGGCGGGCTGGGTCAGGGTCGGTGCGATCGCGGCCAACGCGTTATAGGTGGGTTGGTCGATGGCGCCGGTGTCGATGATGAGGTCGGGTTTGGCCGCGGTGATAGCGGCAGCGTCGGCGGCAGCGAACACCGGTGGTGAGGAGTGGATGAGCGGTTGCAGCCAGCTCGGCGCCGTGGCGTTGGCCGCGTTCATCACGACGGGCTGAGCGCCGAGAGAGAGCACAGCATCGGGATCGCCGGGTCCCAGCGCGGC
>NZ_LZKU01000104.1 GCF_001672975.1 Mycobacterium sp. 1465703.0 | reverse complement strand
AGCTGGTAGCCGGCCGCGGCGACCGGAGCGTTGACCTTGCGGGCGGCCAACATCGCGATGACGTCGTCGCGGCGCTGGCGGTGCTGTCCGAGGGCCTCCACCACCATGTCGTTGACGGTGGGCGGTGACAGCGCGGAGACGATGCCGTAGCCGTAGACCGTCGAGTGCTCGATGGCCAGCGCGTCGCACAGCGCCGCGTTGTCGGCGTCTTTACCGGAGGTCATATCGACGGACCTCCGGGTACCAGGGCAACCGTGTAGGAGGCCGTGCACGACGCGGCGATCGAGGACAGCAGCCCGGCCCGGTAGCCCGGTTCGGTGCCGACCAGGCGGCTCGCGCTGTCGGCCGAGGCGCGCAACGCGTCGATCACGTCGGACACCGGCGGCGGAGGTGGCGGCGGTCCGGCCGGTTCGGCCTGGCTGGGGCTGGTGGGCTCACTCGAGGAGGGCGCGGCCAGCTTGCCGGCCGCCCGCGAGATCTCCGCGGACAGCGCGCGGGCATGTGCGGCGCGTTGGTTCGCCACCACCGCCAGCGCGGCAGCCACCTGAGGAGGATTCCCGATGGCCGCGGCGGCGGCACCCGCCAGCGCGCTGTCCTTGCGGGCCTGATCCAAGGGCCCCAGCAGTTGCTCGACGGGCGGTGATTTGGGCGCGGACTTGCCACAGGCGGACACCACCGCCCCAAGCGCAGCCAAAGCCACGCCACCGGCGAGGACATCTCGCCTGTTGACGAAGGGAACTGCGCTAGGCACAAGAACATCCTGCCATCGGCGATCACCATGATTCGCGGCGGGCGGGTCCGGGCGTCGATGACCACGTCTTCGATTTCGTATCCGGCGCGCGCAAACTCTCCGCCGAGTAGCTCGATCACCTGCGTCTGCGACGGTAGCCCGGTGGTCACGGCGAGCTCCTCATCTTGAGTTGTCCGGTCATCTGGCGGATGTCGGCGCCCCGATGGCTTCGCAGGCGACTTCCGGTGCCCCGGCGGAGGAACAGGCGCGCCAGCAGCAACTGCCAGTGGTTGCCCTTCGCGAGAACCAGCTATCCACGATACGCCAGGAAACGCCGATGCCGCCGTGATCGCGTCCTGGCATCTTGCCCGCCTTCGCCGATGGCAGGATGTTCTTGTGCCTAGCGCAGTTCCCTTCGTCAACAGGCGAGATGTCCTCGCCGGTGGCGTGGCTTTGGCTGCGCTTGGGGCGGTGGTGTCCGCCTGTGGCAAGTCCGCGCCCAAATCACCGCCCGTCGAGCAACTGCTGGGGCCCTTGGATCAGGCCCGCAAGGACAGCGCGC
>NZ_LZKU01000103.1 GCF_001672975.1 Mycobacterium sp. 1465703.0 | reverse complement strand
GGTCGAAATCGTGCGACCGTTCCTCGCTACGCCGTCGGTAGGCGCCGAACGCCCGCACCGCGGCCACGATCGCGCCGGTCAGCGGCAGCAGCAGAATCAGCAGCTCCGCCAACCGGAATATCAACCCCACATGGCCAGGATGCCAGGAACGGCCGGCGTTGACTTCCGGTCAACGCACGCCCAGGGTCCCGCCCAGGTATTCGGCGCGACAGGCCAGCCGGGCCAGTTTGCCGCTGGTGGTCCGTGGGATAGCACCGGCCGGCAGCAGACGCACGTCCGAAACGGGCAGGCCGTGCCGCTGCGACACCGCGATCCGGATCGCCTCGATCGCCGGCCCCGGATCCCGACGACTGGTGCCCGCGGCGCGTTCGGCGACCACGACGAGGCGGGTGGCGCCCGGGTCATCATCGGCGGGCACGGCGAACGCAGTCACGTATCCGCGCCGAACCACATCGGAGGCTTCGGCAACGGTGGCCTCGATGTCGTGCGGGTAGTGGTGTCGGCCGTTGATCGTCACCAGGTCCGCGATCCGGCCGGTCACGTACAGCTCACCGTCGAGGTACACGCCCAAATCGCCGGTGCGCAGCCAGGAGCGTTCCGGATCGGCGCCCTCGGCGTGGCTGCCTTCGGCGAGCCGTGATCGCAGCGTGGCCCCGAACGCCCGGCGAGTCTCATCGGGCAGCCCCCAGTAACCGCGGGCGACATTGTTGCCCTGCAGCCAGATTTCGCCCACCTCGCCGTCCGGCAATTCGGAGCCATCGGCCGGGTCGACGATGACGGCCCACTCGCTGCGTGCAACCTGTCCACACGACACCTGAGCGACCGCGTTGGGATCGCCCGCGGGCACGTGCACCGCGTACCCGGCGCCCAGCCGTTCCCGGTCGAAGTACACCGCCGTCGCCTCGGCGGCCGGGGCGATGGTCGCGACGAACAACGTTCCCTCGGCAATGCCATACGACGGCTTGAAGGCGGTCCGCGGCAACCCGTACGGCGCGAACGCCTTGTTGAAGGTTCTGATCGCATCGATGCTGACCGGTTCGGAGCCGATGATCATCACCACACTGCGCAGATCGATGTCTGAGCCGCGGGTGGGCAGGCCACGCTGCGCCGCCCACTCGTACGCGAAATTGGGTGCCGCGGTGACGACGTTGCCCCGCCGCGACCCGTCGGACAGCGCCTGTATCCATCGTTGCGGCCGGCGGACGAACGCGGTGGGAGACATCAGCGTGGAGTGACCGCCGTAGACGGCCGGAAAGCCGATCATCGACAAACCCATGTCGTGGTAGAGCGGTAACCAGCTGACGCCGTGGGTGTTTCGGTCCAGCAGGTCGATCGACAGAATCATCTGCACCAGGTTGGTCCCTACCGCGCGGTGGGTGATTTCGATGCCGACCGGGGGGCGGGTGGAGCCCGAGGTGTACTGCAGGTGCGAGACATCGTCCATACCGATCTCAGTGGGCACGAACGACTCCCGCGCCGAGTCGGGGATCCGGTCGATGACGATCACCTGTGGCCGGGGCAGGTGCGGGTGACTCGCCACGAACGTATCGACCGCGTCGCGTGCGGTTGTGGTGGTGAGTACGACGGCGGGCTCCGAATCGCGCAGCGCGGTATCGAGGCGCTCGGCATGCCCGGGTAGTTCGGGGGCGAACAATGGCACCGCGATGGTGCCGGCCTTGACCGCCGCATAGAACCCGGCGACGTAATCGATGCCCTGGGGCGCCAGGACCGCAACGCGCTCACCACGACTCGCGGATTGTTGGATGCGGGCGCCGATGGCTTCCAATCGGACACCGAACCGGCTCCACGTCACCTCTTCGGCATCCCCGTCAGCCGAACGGCTGTAGTCGAGGTAGCGATAGGCCACGCTGTCACCGACGTTGGCGATGTTGCGGTCGATCAGCGAGATCAGGTTGACCCCGGGCGGCAGCACGACACTGCCCTTGGCGTCCAGGCAGTCCTCGATCCGAAGTAGGCCGCGGGCAACCGCGCCGGCCTGCCGGGAACCGTGATCCATGACTGCAGTGTAGGCAAGCCGATGCCAGGCTCCCCCGCCGGTGAATCGGCAAACAGCAAGAGCGACGGGCGCATTCGCAGCGCCTGGCGGACGTTCGATCAACGGGCGGACAGCAACGATCAACCCGATCCGGCGGACGCCCGCTGTGGGCGGTAGCCTACGGCGAGCGGCGTGCAGGGCCGTCCGTTTGCTACCACCAGGAGTCGTGATGCCGGGCCGGAGCTATTCCTTCGAAGTCATCCGTACCAGCAGTGCGCCCGCCGCGACGCTGTTCCGGCTGGTAGCCGACGGCGCCAATTGGTCGCGGTGGGCCAAGCCGATCGTGATGCACTCGAGTTGGGCGCGCCAGGGCGACCCGGCACCCGGTGGCATCGGGGCGATCCGCAAGGTGGGCATGTGGCCCGTCTACGTGCAAGAGGAAACCGTCGAGTACGAGCAGGACCGCCGCCACGCCTACAAGCTGGTGGGCCCGCCGAACCCGGCAAAGGACTACGCCGGCGAGGTCGTCCTCACGCCAAATGCGGCCGGTGGAACCGACATCCGCTGGACCGGTTCATTCACCGAAGGCGTACGCGGCACGGGTCCGCTGATGCGCGCCGCCATGGGCGGAGCGGTCCGGTTTTTCGCGAGCCGGCTGGTGAAGGCGGCCGAGCGCGAATCCAACGTCGGCCGCTAGGTATCCGGCACGGCGCATGACGGCCGCGGGAAGCGGCCGCCACGCCTCGATTCACGACCTACGGGTTGTTGAACTGGTTCTCGTACGTTTGTTGCTGCTGCATGTCCTGGTTGAACTGCTGCTGGGCCTGCTCGTTTTGCTGTTCGGCCTGTTGCATGGACTGCTGCAGCTGCTGCTGTAGTTGGGCCTGGTCGTCGTCGTCATCGGCCGCCAATCCGCCGCCGATCAGCCCCGGCGGCGCCTGGGGTGGAACCGCCGTCAGGCGTTCGGTGTTGTCAAGCTCGGCCGCGTCATACAGGGCGAGCAAGGCCAGGGTCGCGGCGCCCGCGAATACGAGGCGCCGTGATCGCCGACGGCGTCCGCCGGTGATCGTGGGATTAGGGGTATCGGTGCTCATCCTTCAGGTATGGGCCGCGTCCTTAGCCGGCCGCTGAGACGCGGCTGTCGCATCGCTATGAAGCGGCGCACCGGCAGCGAAATACCCAGGCTTCGAGGTGTTCTTGCGCGGTGATTGGGCAGCTGAGTCGCTACTTCGCGTCGACCTCGTCCTGATACTTCTTGGTCATGTGCGCGACGGCGTCCAACTGCGACTGCGCGAGGCTCTCCCGGGCCTGTCCGGCGCGCGCGGCGGCATCCAGCGTCGGCTGCGCCTGACCCTGGAAGTGCGGCATCACTTCGGCGGCGAACAATTCGGCGGATCGTTTGGTGGCGGCCGGATTGGCCCACTCGTGCCCCATCTGCAGCATGCAGCCGAACCCGCCGGACTGGTCCCACAACCGCTGAACCTGTTCGCGCGCCCGCTCGGGCGTGCCGATCACGCCGGCGCCGTTCTCGTTGATGACGTCGATCATCTCGTCCAGCTGATCGCCCGGCATCGTCATCTGGGGGAAAGCGGCCACCTTCTGGAAATACCGGAACCACGGCTCGATGCCGAACTTGACCTCTTCGCGAGCCTGCTTTTCGGTCTCGGCGAGATGGAACAAACCGACCAGGCTCCAGTTCTTGCGGTCGACCCGCGTGCCGAAGGCCGCGGCGCGCTCCTCGACGATGCCCCAGTGGTAGGACAGCGCATTGAATCCTTCGACGGTCAGCGTCGCGCCGATGGACAGCAGGCCGATGCCGTGCTTGCCGGCCAACCGCGCGCCCGTCGGAGATGCGACCGCGGCGACCGACAGCGGAATGCCGCCGTCGGAGTAGGCGGCAAGCTGCAACTTGGCATCGAACAACTGGTGGGTGGCGGTTTTAGCGCTAACCGTCTCGCCCGCCAGCAGCCGGACGACGATGTCGAGATTGGTTTCCAGTAACTCGCGGGTGTCGGTAGGGGTCAATCCGATCATGGACGAGTCGCTGGGCAGCGAGCCCGGCCCGACACCGCCGATGATGCGGCCGTGGGTGAGGTGATCCAGCAGCATCAGCCGGTCGGCGACCCAGAGCGGGTTGTGATACGACAACGAAATGACTCCGGTGCCGAACCGGATCCGCTTCGCGCGCTCGGCGGCGGCGGCGATGAAAACCTCTGGGGAGCTGATGATTTCGCTACCGGCCGAGTGGTGTTCGCCCATCCAGACTTCGTCAAAGCCCAGGGCGTCGAGGTGCTCGATGAACTCGAGATCGCGTTGCAAGGCCAACGTCGGATTGCTGCCGGCGCGATGGAACGGGGCGATGAAATATCCGAACCTGAGCTTCGACATTGAAGTCCCCTTGCATCCGAGTTGCGGAGAACAATAACCCGGATCACGGGTCTGGCCCTAGGCCTGGAAGTTTTCAGCCGGTGGGGCCAGGTGATCCCGGCCCCACCGGCTATGGGAGCAAGTTTTTGTGGTCCGCGGTTAAGGGCTGGCTCGACGCGACTCGGTGATCAGTAGCCGCCGCAGACGCCGCCGACACAGCCGCCTCCGCCGCCCGGTCCGCCTCCGCCTCCGCCGACGCCGGGAATGCTGCCGCCGCCGCCACCGGGGCCACCGCCACCGGTCGGGCCGCCGGGAATGCTGCCGCCGCCGCCACCGGGGCCACCGCCACCGGTCGGGCCGCCGGGCACGCTGCCGCCGCCTCCGCCCGGGCCGCCACCGCCGTTCGGGCCGCCCGGCTCACCGCCGCCGCCACCGCCCGGTGCGGGGGCAGGCGCGACGGTGGAGGAGGGGGTGGTGGTCGTGGTCGTGGTCGTGGTGGTGCTTGGGCCGCCCTTGTGACCGCCACCGCACGCGACCGACAGCACGAGCATCGCCGCGCCGCCGAACAGTGCAACCGTGGTCCTCAGTCCCGATCTCATCAGCTCCCCCAATCTCCACTTGCGCCACTTCATCCCGCCCACCTTTTCTTACCCCTGGCCGCCGACGCGCAAACAGGTTCTGGCGGCAAGTTCGGGTAAGACGAAGATGGCCCATCACCCGGGGTGATGGGCCATTGGCGGACAATGGTTGGCTAGCAATTCGCTCCCGGGACACAGCCGGCGAGTGTGGCAATGTGCACGCCGGGCGCCGCAGCGGCGGGCTGCGTGGATGTGACGTTGGATGATGAAGGTGTCGTGACGGTCGAGGCGGTGGCCGTCGAGCTAACGCCGGCGACACCGAATCCTGTTCGCAAGGTGAATTCTTGTCATTGCGCGCGATGACGGACCTGGTGAGTCGTGTTCAAGGTCGGCCGCGCCAGAATGGCGGCCACGCGCCGAACTGCGTCGCGCTGGATCGATGAAACCCCTCAGCGGCCGCCGCATCGGTCGATGAGGCGGCCGCGGTCGAGCCGCTGGCTAATCTTCTTTGGTGATCAGCTTGCGCAGCGCAACCCGGTCGGGCTGCAGGAGTTCGGCAATGCGGGGCCGGTTGACCTCGGCGACGATGATCTCGCCGACTTCCTGATAGACCTCGCTGAAAATGCCGTGCGACTTCATCTTCGAGGTCTGATACTGGTTGTCCTCGGTGGGCGTCACATAGATCACCGCGTCCGCCTTGAAGCGGTGCACCAGCCAGAGGTGGATCAGGGTCATCAGTCGCTTCTGCCGTAGCTTCTCGGCGAAGGTGTTCTGGTCGCGCACCTGCAGGATGCTGCGGCCGTGCCGGTCCTTGATCGGGTCGACGACGACGTTGGCCAGCTGCTCGTCGTCGTTGCCGTAGATGCCGAGTTCCAGCACGTCCGAGCCGGCCCGGCGGGGCCGCAGTTGAACGCGGAGTTTCTCGCCCAGACTGTAGTTCTCGCTCCACATCGCCAGCCACTCCTCGAGCAGCTTCTTGGGCACCTCGGTCTGCACCAGGTGCTGGTGCTGGGTCGAGCCTTCGCCCATCGCCTTGGTGGTGGCGGTGCGACCGGAGGAGGCGGTCAGCGCCGCGTCGCTGCGCGGCCCGCCGACCAGGGTTTGCGGTGTGCGGTAAGGGGATTCGACCAGGCGCATCTTGCGCTGCAGGCGGGCCAACGCCAGCATGCCGTCCTGCTGCAGGGAGGTGGCGAACTCCTCGGCCGCCACGCCGTCGATCTGGTGGCCGCCGTAGGTGATGAAGTTGAAGACGAAGCCCATCTTGCCCAGTTCCTCGGGGAACTGCTTCATCTGCTCGTCGGTCATGCCGGTGGTGTCCCAGTTGAACGACGGCGACAGGTTGTAGGCCAGCATCTGGTCGGGGAACTCCGCGTGGATGGCGTCGGCGAACTGCTTGGCGTCGGCCAGGTCGGCGGTCTTGGTCTCCATCCACAGCAGGTCGGCGAACGGCGCCGCCGCCAGGGATTTGGCGATGGCGTACGGGATGCCGCCGCGGATCTGGTAGTAGCCCTCGGGGGTCTTCGCCAGCTCGCAGTCCCAACCCGGGTCGACCCCCAGCTCCTTCGCCTTGGTCTTGGCGGAGTACAGCGACGCGCGTGCCGCGAACGCCCGCCATTCGTCGGCGCTCATGTCGGCCGGCTCGCCCTCGCTTGCATCGAATTCGAGCACGTCGGCCACGGCTTCGCCGTAGGTCATCAGCCCGGCGTCGTCCTCCCAGGCCGACACGAACCGCGACTCGACCTGGTCGAACAGGTCATCGATCGACTGTTGACCGTTCTCGCGCCAGGTATTGACGGCGTCGGAGATCACGCCCTGGATGCCCTGGCGCTCCAGCCAGGCCGTCGCCTGGGCGTACTCCCCTTCCGGCAGCGCATACAGAAGGTGACCGTTGAGGTCTTTGACGCCCAGCTCGTAGAAGCGCCGGACCATCGCCAAGAAGCACGACTTGTACGAGGGGATATTGAGGTTGGTGGCGCCGAGCAGGAACGGCTGGTCGCGCTCGTCGGCCCGACTGTCGAGCAAGTTGGCCGCCTCGGCGTCGGTGCGGGCGACGATGATGCCGGGCACCCGCATGATGTCGAGCTGGAAGCGCGCGGCATTGAGGCGTTTGATCTGCTCGTCGGACGGCACCAGCACTTTGCCGCCCTGGTGACCACACTTCTTGGTGCCCGGACGCTGGTCCTCGATGTGGTATCCCGGCACCCCGACCTCGACGAACCGCCGGATCAGGTTGCGCACGTGCGGATCACCGCCGTGGCCGGTGTCCGCGTCGGCGATGATGAACGGCCGGAAGTCGTATTCGACGGCGGTGGCCCGCTGTTGCTCACTCATGTGCAGACGTTGGTACTGCTGGTTGCGGTCGGCGGTCAGCAGCGCGCGCACCAGCACCGCGGCGTCATCAGGCACCTGACTCAGCGGGTAGCTGGCGAGGTCAGGTCCGGGATCTTCGGTGGTGGAGCCCTTGGCCGACGTTGCCCAACCGCCCAGGTAAATTCCCTCGATACCCATCCGCTTCATCGCGACCGCCTGGCCCGGCGAGTACGGGCCGAACGTCGTGATGCTCTTCTTCTCCGCGAACAACTCACGCAGTCGCTCGTAGAAAGCGGCCGCCGCATTACGGGCGACGGTGTAGTCGGTGGGTATGGTGCCGCGCTGCTCGGCTACCTGGCGAGCCGTGAAGAGGCGGGTGATGCGGGAAAAGCGCGGGTCGTCGAAGTACCGCTGGGTGGCAGCGACCTCGTCCTCAAACGATGACCGGACTTGCGTGTCCTTATCAATGATCGCCATGTCTTACGCTCCTCTTCGCACACGATTGCACTGAACGTGAGTCTATCCCCGGAAACGGCAGTTCAATCAGGAGCTGCAGGACTAGAGCCAAAACTGTTGCCCTGTCCGGTACTTGCCAGAGCTGCAACGCGGGGGGTCGGTGATCGGCGCGGACCGGAGGGCCGTCACGGCGCTCTCCCGGCCGGGTCGCGGTTTCAATGATTTGGGGCGCAAGGCTTTTCGTCACCCCCAGTCACCGCGTTGTTGCGCGCCGGGCCAACCAGTCTCGCTGGCGACGGACGAAGTCCGCGTCGACGACGCTGCCATGACCCGGAACGTAGATCGCGTCGGGACCGCCGAGCGCCAGCAACCGGTCGAGGGTCGCGGGCCAGGCCAAGACGTCGGAGTCGGCGTCTATCGCGGGGTCGGCGGACTGCTCAACCAGGTCGCCGGTGAACACCACGTCCCGTTCGCCATCGTCCGTCGCGGGCGCGACCACCACCAAGTCCGATGTGGTGTGGCCACTGCCGAGGTGGGCGATCGTCACCGTGCGGTCCCCCAAGTCGACGGCAGCGTCGTAGCCGCCGGGCGGCGGCCGCAACGCGGCGATCGCCGCGTCCACCTCGGCGGCGTCGGCACCGTGACCAAGCGCGTCCTGGCGAAGGTCCTCGGTGGCCGACGAGAGGTATTCGGCCACCTCCGGTGCGCAGTGAACCTGCGCCCCGGAAAACAGCGATGAACCCAGCACGTGATCGAAGTGCTTGTGCGTCAAGATAATATGACTCACCGGCCCCCCGGCGAGCACTCCGACGTCGGCGTCGATCGCGGCCGCTTCGGTCAGCGTGGTCCCGGTGTCCACGAGCAATGCCGCGGTACGGCCGCACACCAGCCCGATGGTGACGTCGCAGAACGGTAGCCGGCAGCGATGCACACTGCCGGTGAGCCGTTCCCAGACCAAGTGCACACCAGCAAGCTAGTCGAGTACGTCGGAAGTAGTTGACATGTCGGAAATGTCCGACATATGTTGGCACGGTGGCTAGCGTCGATCGCGTCTTTCTCGCCTTGGCCAACCCGGTGCGGCGTGAACTGCTGGAGATCCTCGTCCATCAACCACTGTCGGCGGGTGCACTCAGCGAACGGTTCGAGCTCAGCCGGCCCGCGGTGGCCGAGCACCTGAAGGTGCTGCGTGATGCGGGCCTGGTGGCCAACGAGGCGCGCGGGCGTCATCGCATCTACCGCCTGACCGCGGAACCGCTGGCCGAGCTCGGCGCGTGGCTGCATCCGTTCGAGAAGTTCTGGCGTGTCCGACTGGCCAAGCTCGCCGAGGTCGCAGAGGAGCTGCAATGACCGAAACGTCAAGGTTCGCCACCATCCGGGTGGATCAGTTCGTCGCAGCGCCACCGGCCAAGGTGTGGCGCCTGCTGACCGAACCCGCGCTGATGAGGTTGTGGTGGGCCGAGGGGCAGGTGGCCGCGGTGGTGGGACACCAGTTCACCCTCGACATGCCGGGCTACGGCAAGCAACCGTGCACGGTGCTCGAGGTAAACCCGCCGCACCTCTTCGTCTACACGTTTACCGCCGCCTGGACGCTGACCTGGCGGCTGGAAGCAGAAGGCGAAGGTACCCGAGTGTTCTTGGAGCACAGCGGGTTTGACCTCAACGACAACCGCATGGTTCAGGCGTTCGAGCGCATGGGGACGGGATGGCGTGACGTCGTCCTGCCCCGTCTCGCGCAGACTACTGCGCAATCAAGCCCCTGACGTGCATTCGAACTGGGTTTCAGGCCGCACGGCACCGGCTATCTCCCCGACATGGCTATTACCGATTCCCGCGAGGTCGTCATCGAAGCGACCCCCGACGAAATCCTCGATGTGCTGTTCGACCTCGAATCGTTGACCGAGTGGTCGGCGGCGCACAAGAAGGTCGAAGTGCTCGAGCGCGACGACCAGAACCACCCGACCCGATCCAGACAGGTCGTCAAACTTGTCGGCGTCAGCGACGAGCAGGAACTCGCCTACACCGTTCACGACGACGGTGTGGGCTGGACCCTGGTCAGCTCGAAACAGCAACGCGCACAGGAGGGTCGGTACACGCTGATACCCGAAGGGGATTCCACCCGGGTGCGCTTCGAACTCACCGTTGACCTGGTGGCGCCGGTGCCCGGATTCTTGGTCAAGAGGGGGGCCAAGAGCCTGATGGACACGGCCACCGAGGGCCTGCGCAATCGGGTGCTCGAAGTCGAGAAGCGCAGCACCTAGCGGCGCTAGCCCGGACGGAAATTGGGTCCTTCCCGAGTGCGTCCGGGCGAGTCAGACTGTTATTCATGGAATCGACGCTGGCGGGCACGTCGCACCGAATCGCGGCGATCATCGCTGCGCTGGCACTCGCGCCGGCGCTGGCCGGCTGCAGCGGCCAAGGTCATAGCCACCCGACCACCTCTTCGACGCCGAAGGTCACCACCCTGGGCCGGACGGTGCCGCGGGCGCCCGCCGAAGGTCCGCTGACGATCAGCAGTCCTGCCTTCGACGACGGCGCCCCGATTCCGGTGCAGTACACCTGCAAAGGCGCCGACATCGCTCCGCCGTTGGCGTGGTCGGCACCGTTCGGTGCGAGCCTCATCGTCGACGATCCCGACGCCATCAACGGGCTGTACATCCACTGGGTGGTCGTCGGAATCGGCCCCGGCTCAGGTAGCACCGCCGATGGCCAGACTCCGGCCGGGGCGACCGCTCTGCCGAACACGGCCGGCCAGCCCGCCTACAAGGGCCCGTGCCCCCCGCCGGGAAGCGGGACGCATCATTACCGGTTCACCCTCTACCAGCTGCCCAATGACTACCAGCTACCGCGCGGCCTGGCGGGTGTGCCGGCGGCGCAGGCGATTTCCGGCGCCGCAACCGCGCAGGCGCAGCTCATCGGAACATTCAGCGGCTGATCGGTCGAAGACACGCGAGAACCGCTGCGCGGGACCGTGTTCGGGGGTGCGACCCGCTACCCGTCGGCAGCGCTGTCCACGGCGGCCTCGATGAAGCGGCGAAGTACCGGGCCGTTCGACCGCTTCAAAAAGGCCAGGGCGACGGGGATGTCGGGTGCGCCCCGCAGTGCGATGAAGCGCACGCCCGGGTGAATGTTGCGTCTGATGGCGACGTCGGGAATCACTCCGATGCCGCGATCGGCCGCGACGGACTCGATCCACTCGTCGAAATTGGTTGTCTCGACTACGGTTTCCGGTCCCGCACCCGCGGGCCACGACCAGGGGCCGGTGGTGCCGCTGGTGGTGTTGATCACCAGCGGCCACCGTGGCACCTCGGCCCAGTCCAGCTCCGCTCGCTGCGCCAGGGGTGAATGCACCGAACACACCGCCACGCGCGGCTCATCGAAAAGGTGCACGATTCGAACGGCGGTGGAGGTGATGTGGCCGCGCACCAGGGCGATGTCGACCTTGCCCTGCTGCACCGCGGCGAGCGCATCGTCGGTGCGGATCAGGCTGACGGTGGTCCGGGTGGCGCGCTCGAAGCGGGCGACCGTGTCCTGTGCCCACGGGTCGGGCAACAGCCAGCTGAACCCCAGCCGGACGCTCGCCTGCTGCCGGACGGCGTCGACACCGCGACCCAACTCGGCGAGAACCCGTTCCACGTACTCGAGAAAAACCCGCCCGGCCGCAGTGGCTGTGACGTGTCGCGAACTGCGGTCCAACAGCGTCGCTTCGAGCGCGTCTTCGAGCTGTTGGATGGTTCGGCTCAGCGCGGGCTGGGTGATGCTGAGTTCTCGGGCGGCCCGAGTGAATGATTCCAGGCGTGCCACCGCTTCGAACGCCCGTAGGTGACGCAACTCGACTCGGCCGGCCCGCACCAGGTCCATGCCTGACGAGCATAGATGTCCTACACAAGGCATTTCACCCGGGATTGCCGCGGACATAACGTCGGTTGCAGTGGATGCGCAATCCACTATTCGCAGGAGGAAAAATGCCGCTGTTGTACATCGACCTCATCGAGGGTCGTAGCCGGTCCGAGGTTCGCGCATTGCTGGACGCGATCCACGAGACGGTGGTCGAAGCGTTCGGTGTTCCCGAGCGCGATCGCTACCAGGTGGTGCGCACCCACCCGGCCCACGAGATCGTGACACTGGATACCGGTCTCGGCATCGACCGGACGTCTCGGCAGGTGGTCCTGCACGTGGTGAGCCGACAACGTCCACGGGAGCTCAAGCAGAAGTTCTATGAATTGCTGGCGTCCCGTCTCGCCGACCGGTGCGGGCTCGACCCTGCCGATCTGATCGTCTCGATCACCGAAAACAACGAGGTGGACTGGTCTTTCGGCTACGGTCGGGCGCAGTTCCTCACCGGTGAACTCAAGTGAGCACCGCCGTGGGCCTGACGACACGCCTCACCGAGTTGTTCGGGATCCAGCAGCCGATCCTGCTGGCACCGATGGCCTTGGCGTCCGGGGGCAGGCTTGCGGCGGCAGTGACGCGGGCCGGCGGCCTCGGCCTCATCGGTGGGGGCTACGCCGACGCCGAATGGCTGCAATCACAGATCAGTCGGGCTGACGGAGCCCGAGTCGGATACGGGTTCATCACTTGGAGCCTGGCTCGCCATCCGGGAGTTCTCGACGTAGCGCTCGCCCAGCAGCCGGCGGCCGTGATGCTGTCGTTCGGTGAATTGCAGCCGTTCGCCGATCGCATCCACGCGGCCGGTGTTCCGCTCGTCGCACAGGTGCAGAATCTCGATCAGACGCGCCGTGCCCTGGACGCCGGGGCCCAAGTCGTCGTGGCGCAGGGTAGCGAGGCCGGTGGACACGGAATGAGCGTGCGGTCGACGTTCACCTTGGTACCCGAGGTCGTCGACTTGGTAGCGGATCGCTCGCCCGACACGTTGGTGGTGGCCGCCGGCGGCGTCGGCGATGGTCGCGGGTTGGCGGCCGCGCTGGCGCTGGGCGCCGATGGCGCGGTGGTGGGAACCCGGTTCTGGGCGACACCGGAAGCGCTGGTGTCACCGCGCGCCCAGCAGCGGGTTGTGGCGGCCGGCGGAGACGACACTGTGCGCACTCGCGTCTACGATTTGGTGCGCCGCCTCGATTGGCCCGCCGAATACAACGCGCGAGCGCTGGCCAATGCCTTCCTGAACACCTGGCACGGCCATGAAGCCGCGCTGTCGGCGCGGCTGCCCGAAGCGGTTAGCGAATACGAAAAAGCCGTCGCTGCAGAGGATTTCGACACCGCCGCCATATTGGTCGGCGAAGGCGTGGGACGCATAAGCGAGGTCCGCCCCGCCGCTGACATCGTCGCCGACATGGTCAGCGAAGCGGCCCACATCCTGAATCGCGCGGGGCACCCGGCTCAATAAAGTGGTGACCAATGCGAGGTACGCAGCAACCGGCTTTGCCATTGATCGCGGAACTTCAAAGCTTCGAACATGTAACTGCCCGGCGCCCGGTGCTCGGGCGGGACCTCCTTGGTGAGCAGGTTAACAAGCGCCGCGTAGTCGTTGGAGTCGTCAATCTTTTGCCACAGCATCGCTTCTCGCCGTCGATAACTTCCGTGCGCCACCTGAAAGCAGGCCTGAATATCAAGGATTCGCATCCGTGCAGGTGCCTTCGACAGCGGCCGATAGTAAATCTCGTCCCAGGAGCGGATGTAGTCATCGAGCGGCGCGTGGGGCCAGCCGGTGTCTTCCATGAACAGCGTCAGGGGGTGAGTGGACCCATCGGTGGGCACGGTCGTCAAGTCCACCTGCTGAAGCGGTGACCATGAGACCGGCAACAGTATTTTGCCGCTCACTTCGTGGCGCAGGTTGTCCAGCTCGCGCATCCAGGGCCGGAGGTCACCGCTCTGCGCCCGGCGGGCAAGTCTCTCCCAGGCCGCGCCGTCGACGATGCCGGTGATCGTCACCACGTTGTACGACATCCCGGACCCGTGGGCGTGGTTGGTGTACCACAGCAGTCGAGCTTCGTCCTGTGCAGCCAGTGTCGGCATCCAGCCCTCGCGGTAGGCGGCCTCGAAATCGTCTTGCCGCGCGCCGACCACTTTGTGGGTCTCGTGCAGGAACAGCATTGGGACTCCCAGGTTTTCAGGCGTTCTCCGCGATCAGCGCGGCCAGCTCACGGCGGTTGATTTTGCCGGTTGAGTTGTAAGGGATGTTCTCCACGATCGCCAGCCGTTCGGGTAGCTTGAAGTAAGCGATCGATTCGCGGCAGTGTGCGCGCAGCTCCTCGAGAGTGACTGGCGCGCAAACGACTACCGCAGCCCCTACCCGCTGGCCGAGCTCGTCATCGGCGATCCCGATGACCGCGACATCGCGCACGGCCGCGTGCGAACGCAGCGCCTCCTCGACTTCGATCGGGCCGAACTTCTCTCCCCCGCGGTTGATGGTGTCACTGAGTCGTCCGCTGGGAAAGATGTAGCCGTCTGAGTCTTGGCGGGCGAGATCGCCGGTGCGCAGCCAGCCCGCGGTGACGTTCTGGGTGGTGTTCACCCACAGCTCGCCGACCGCTCCGACTTCGACATCGCTTCCCGTGTCGGGATTAACGACGCGCACCTCGACTCCGGGTAGCGGTCGCCCCACCGAGCCCGCGCGAGCGGGGTCGTGGTGATCGTTTGGCATCAGCGTCGTGTAGGCGCCAAGAGTCTCGGTCTGTCCGAATACGTTGGCGAAAGCCACATGTGGAAGCGCGGTCATCGCCCTGCGCACCAGACTGACGGGTGCGGCGGCGGCGCCGTAAGCGATGGCGACCAGCGACGTCAGATCCGTGCCGGCGAAGTCGGGATGGTCGAGGACGCGCTGCAACATGGTCGGCACCATGAATGTGGTTGTGACGCGGTGCTCTGACACCAGGCGAAGCCACTCACCGGCATCAAAGCGCTGCTGTACCACCGAGGTGTTGCCGGAGTACAGGCTGCCGAGGATGCCCAGCGCGCCCCCGACATGGAAGAAGGGGACACACATCATCCCCACTGACGGCTTGGCCTGCCTGCGAAATGGCGCCG
>NZ_LZKU01000102.1 GCF_001672975.1 Mycobacterium sp. 1465703.0 | reverse complement strand
CTGCGGTACCGTTGGCGGCGTCACCGCGGGGCCGGGCCCGCCAGCCCGCCGAAGCCTGCGCTGCGACCATCGCGACCACTTCGCGCGAACTCCGTTGCAAGGACGTCGGTAACGGCGGACCAACCGGCATGTCCAGCTGCTCCGGGGGATCTCTCAACCGTCAAACGGTGTACCGGAATCGTCAGCATAACGGATGGGATGAACCACCGCACCACCGAAAGTTCCTGGCGTTACGCAAAAGTGAACGAAGGATGACGAACTGCCCTCTGTTCCGCGCATTTTCGCTCGAGTGTGCTGGCGTTGACACAGCTGGAGTACGGTTGCCGAGCATGTGGATCACCGTGCTGGTATTGGCGGGTTCGGTGATCTTCGAACCGGTCCGGCTCAGCCTGGTGGTGCTGTTGCTCAGCAGGAAACGCCCACTCCTGCAACTGTTGGTGTTCCTTTGCGGCGGCCTCACCATGGGCTCGGCCGTGGGGTTGGTCGTGCTTTTCGTTCTCCGGTCCGCACCGGTGGTAGGTCAGGTCAACCTGGCGCAGGTGCAGATCGCCTCCGGTCTCGTCGCTTTGCTGATCGCTGCCCTACTTGCCACAAACTCCTTGCGGCACAAGCATGTCCGGCACCGGTCAGCTAACGGCGGGGTCCGCCGTGGTGGCGGTGTTCTGCTGCTGGAAGAAACGCCGCCTACCGGCCTGGCGAAGCTGACCGGCCGGGCACGTGTTTTCCTGCAAGGCGACTCACTTCGAGTGGCGTGGGTTAGCGGGATGGGCACCGCGCTGCCGTCGGCCAACTACATGGCGGCGATGGCCGTCATCCTGGCCACCCACGCCGGGCCCGTCACTGCGGTGCAAGCCGTTGTGGCGTACAACCTCGTAGCGTTCACGGTGGCCGAAATCCCCCTTGCCAGCTATCTACTCGCACGCGGTCGGACCCGTGCGTTCATGGTTGCGCTGCAAACTTGGCTGCGGTCGCGCACCCAGCGCGACGTCGCCGCTCTGATCGCGGCCAGCGGCACGTTGATGCTGGCGCTCGGGTTGACCAGCCTTTGAGCCGCGGTAAGCTGCTGCACTGAGCTGGCAATCGCCCAATCTAATTCTGTCGACCAAGGCAGGTAGCACGAGGACATGTTGAAGAAGCTGCTCGCCGGCGCGGTCGCCACGGGAATACTTTCCCTGACAATAACTTTCGGAGATGGCGTCGCATCCGCCGATACCGCGTTGATCGTCCCAGGCACCGAGCCCTCCCCGTATGGTCCGCTGCGGTCGCTGTATCACTTCAATCCTGCGATGCAGCCGCAGATCGACGCCAACTACTACAGCCCGGACGCCACCCGGCGGGTCATCTCCTACCCGGGTAGCTTCTGGCCGGTGACCGGGCTGAATTCGCCGACCGTCAACAGCTCGGTGAACACCGGAACCAACAACCTCGACGCGGCGATCCGCAGCACCGGCGGACCCATCTCGGTGGCCGGCCTGTCCCAGGGAACGCTGGCGCTCGACCGCGAACAAGCCCGGCTGGCACACGATCCGGGCGCACCGCCCCCGGATCAACTGACCTTCATCAAAGCCGGCGACCCCAACAACCTGCTGGCCAAGGCATTCGGACCCGGGGCGCACGTGCCGATCATCGACTACACCGTGCCGCATCCGGTGGAGAGTCAGTACCGCACCATCAACATCGTCGGCCAGTACGACCCGTTTTCCGACCCGCCCAACCATCCGGGGAATTTGCTCGCCGACCTGAACGCGGTCGCGGCCGGCGGCTATTACGGCCACAGCGCCACGGCGTTCTCCGACCCGGCCCAGGTTGCTCCTTGGGACATCAAGCGGGAGACCAACAGCGTCGGCGGCACCACGACGACCTACTTCATCCGCAATCCGCGGCTGCCGCTGGCGCGTGCGCTGGTGGATGGCGCGGGCATGCCGCAAGAGGCGGTCGGCCCTATCGATGCGGCGCTGCGCCCGCTCATCGACCGAGCATATGACCCGGGCCCGGCGCACAATCCGGTTCAGATGATCACCGGGATCGCCCATATCCCCACCATTTTCACCGCGGTCAACATTCCGCTGCGGGCCGCCTCGCTGGGCCTGCACGCGGCATCGGGTGCCATCGGCACGGTCGCCTCAGTCGGACCCAAGGTCGGGCCGAAACGCATCAAGGGCAAGGGTCTGTTGCCGACGGCCGCCCGCTTGCTACTCAAGAGCAAGAGATAGCGCCTCAGAGTCGCAGCCCGTCGTGCGGTGAGAAGCCGACCAGGTCGTCGAGCGCCCACCGCGGCGATTTCTCCGATTCGGGCAGCAGTGGTTTGCGTTTGCCCGACCGCCTGCTGCGGTTCCGTCGAAGCCGCCACAGATTCATCGGCCACCGGGGTCGCCACCAGTTCGCCTCGCCGACCAGCACCGCGATCGCCGGCACCGTGATGGTGCGCAGCAGGAACGTGTCCAACAACAGCCCGGCGCCCAGCACGAAGCCGCTCTGAATGACGTTGGTGAGGCTGGCGAATACCAGCCCGAACATCGAGGCGGCCATGATCAGGCCCGCCGCGGTGATTACCCCGCCGGTTGATCCGACGGTGCGGATCACACCGGAGCGGATGCCGAACTTCGACTCGTCGCGCATCCGGGAGATCAGCAGCATGTTGTAGTCCGCACCCACCGCGACCAAGATGATGAACGTCAATCCGGGTACGCTCCAATGCATTTCGTTGCCGAGGATGAATTGGAAGACGATCACGCCGATTCCGAGCGCCGACAGGTAGGAAACGATCACCGAACCGATCAGGTACAGCGGCGCCACCACCGCGCGCAGCAACGCGAACAAGACGAGCAGCACCACGCAGACGGTCATCACGATGATGAATCGCAGATCTTGCCCGTAGTAGTCGCGGGTCTCCTTGACGAAGACAGGCAGCCCCACCGTCGATACCGTGGCGTCGGCCAGGGTGGTATTCGGCTGCGCCCCCGCGGCGGCCGCCATCATCGCGTTGACCTGATCCATCGCGGCGCCGCTGAACGGGTTGAAATGGGTCTGGATCAGGTAGCGCACCGCGTGCCCGTCCGATGAGACGAAGGCGGCGGCGAACTTTTTGAGCTGGTCGGCATTCGTCCCACCCAGCAGGGCTTGCACCTCGCCCGGCAGCGTCGTGGGCTTTTCCCCGGAGCCGGTTGCGTACGACAACGCTTGCGCGGGAATGTAAAAGCCCGACATCGCCGGCGTAGTCGCGTCGTTTTTCATGCCCATCAGAAATGCCGACGCCTCACCTAGCCCGAGGCCCATCTTCTTGACCTGGTCGACCAGTTGCTGCACACCGTCGGCCAATTGCCGGCTGCCGTCGGCCAGCGTGCTGGTGCCCTGCCGCAGAAAGTTGATCTTCGCCCGCATGCCACCGGGACTGGCCATCCCCAGCGAACCCATGGCGCCGATGGCGGTGGACAGCGCGCGGCGCAATCCGGATACGGTCGTGGCCAGGCTTTGCACGGCCTGGGTCGCCCGCAACTGTCGAGCGAGCTCGGAAAGCTTGCCGAGCGTTCCGTCGTCGCGCGCGATGACCAGCCGCTGCAGTTCGGCGCGCGCGTTGACGCAGGAGGGTTCCGCGCTGCACATCGGGCTGTTGTCCAGTGCCGCCAATACCGGAGTGGCCCACTCGGAGTTGTTGGCGACGAAGTTTGAGTTCGCCCCGATCGCGTCACCGAGTGAGCGGATGCCGCTGACGAGTTTTTCGGCGTCGTCGAGTTCGGCGAGCGCCCGATTGCCGCCGAAGGCGTTCTGCAGAAAGCCCAGCGCGTCGACCAGACCGCCGACGGCGGACACGGCCTGGTCGACCTGCGCGCGCACGTCAGACAGCTTGCCGGCCATCAGGTTTGCCCCGCCCGCTAGCTTGTCGAGATCGCCGGTGTGATCGACGATCTGCTTGGAGCCCTGGTCCAGCTTGTCGCCGACCTCGCCGGCCTGCCAGGACGTCCTGGCTTGCTCCAGCGACTGCCCGGTGGGCCGGGTGATGCCGCGGACGCTCGCCACACCCGGCACTTGGCTCACCCGCTGCGCCATCTGCTCGAGGTCGGCCAGCGCCCTGGGCGTGCGCAAGTCGTGCGGCGATTGGACGACGAGGTACTCCGGAATGATCAGGTTGGACGGAAAATGCCGGTCGAGAGTGGCATATCCGATGGAACTTTCGGCGGCGGCCGGCACCGCCCGCCGTTCGTCGTAGTTGTAGCGCGCCAATCCCGCGCAGCCGGCCAGGATCACCAGTACCAGCACACTGGCCAGCAGATGGGCCTTGGGCTTGCGGACGATCTGGACACCCGACCGTCGCCACATCCGGCGGCTGAGGTCGCGGCGCGGTGCGATCCAGCCGCGGCGTCCGGCAAGCACCAGCAGCGCGGGCAGTAAGGTCACCGCAGCGGTGAAGACGACGACCACCGAGATTCCCAACACGGGTCCCGCGCTTTTCAGAATTCCCAACTGGGCGAAGATCATCCCCAGGAACGTGACGGCCACGGTGGCAGCCGAGGCCGCGATCACCTTCCCGACCGACGTCAGGGCCTTGATGACCGCTCGGTCCGAATCCAGGCCCTCCCGCAAATAGTCGTGATAGCGGCTGATCAGAAAGACCGCGTAATCGGTTCCGGCGCCGACCATCATCCCGCTCATGAATATGGTGGTCTGATTGGCGATTCCGAAGCCGGCCAAGCCGACTATGGCGACCAGGCGCTGGGCCACCACCACGGACATGCCGATCATGATCAACGGCAGCACCATGGTCACCGGGTTGCGGTAGATGATCAGCAAAATGACCAACAACAGCACGACGATCGCAAGCTCGATCCGGCCTCTGTCCTGCTGGCCGGTGAGGTTCATGTCGGCGACGGTGGCCGCGGGCCCAGTCATATTGGCGCTCAACGTCGTACCCGCGACCGTGTGGTTGACGATGCCGGTCACTCGGGTGTATGCGTGTTTGGATTGCGGCGAGCTCAATTCGCCGGGCATACCGACGGGCAGGATCCAGGCTTGGTGGTCCTTACTGGTCATCAGCTCACGAAGCGGCGGTGCGCTGATGAAATCCTGCAGCGTCACCACGTCCCGGGTGTCGCTGCGCAGGGTGTCCACCAGTCTTTTGTAGGTACCCTCGTCGGCCGGGCTCAGCCCGTTGGCATCGCTGAGCACCACTACCGCAATGCTTTCCGATCCGGGTTCGTGGAAGGCTTTCGTCATGTTCTCGGTTGCGACCAGCACCGGGGCGTTGGCCGGCAAGATGTCCACCGGATGCCGTTGCGAGATCTCCTCCAGCGACGGCAAGGTCAGCGACAGCACCCCGACGAGTGCGACCCAGATCCCGATCACCAGCTGCGGCCACCGCGCGATCATCCGCCCCAGCCGCGGGAAGACGCCGGCCGCCGTGTCCTGGCCGCGCTTGTGAGTCTGCCCTGACATCCCCGAACGCTAGCCTTCGAGCGTCAGCACGCGACCGGCCCCAACGCCGGTGCCAGCACCCGTTCCCGTTCGGCTGCACCCCCATCGGCGATGCGGACGCACGTGGATTTGATGACCGCCAGGTAACGCTGGATGGATTCGCGGGCAACCGGGTTGCCGGGCAGCAACACGCTGGCCGCCGTCTCGTCGTAACGGCCCACCATGGTGCTGAGCGGATAGGTGACCCGCCCGTCGCTGTGCGCACCGACGGTCATGCCCTCTAACAGCTTGGTCATCATGGAAAGTGGGCTGGCTTGTGCGTCAAAGAAGTTCACCAGCGAAAAGAGCGGCGGTGGCGGACTCAGCGACGGGACCAGCTCCGTCACTCGTTCAAAGGGCACCGTTGCCAGCTCGGCGCCGGTGTCGAAGGACGTCTGCGCGCTTCGCGCAATGTCGTTGAAGGACAACCCGGCGACCGGGACGGTGATCGGGATCTGACCGGTGAACCAGCCCTGCGTGGTCAGGTCGGCTGGGGTGCTGCGGGTGTCCTTTGGAGTGATGCCGTAATAGGTTGCAGTGCCGGTCAACTCGTGCAGAGCCAGCGCGATGCAGGCGAACATGCCGCCGATGAACCGTGCGCCCGCATCCAGGCAGGCGGTTTCGAATCGGTCGGTTTGCGCTTCGTTCATCAGCGTGAGGCTGATCAGGTCACCGTGGTACGGCGTCGATTGATCGCCCAGCGGCAGCGGGAATTTGGGGAATGTGCCGCCATTCGCTTCAGCGAAGTCGATCCAGGCTCGCACCGGCGGGCAGTCCGCGGTGAGCCCGGACGTGTACTCGCGCTGCCGAAGGCAGAAGGCGTCGTAGCTGCCGGCCGGTGCCAGCTCGACGGGTGGGTTGCCCGTGATCAACTCGGCATACATGGTCTGGAACTCCATGAGCCCCATCCCGACGAACTGGCCGTCGGCATGCAGATGATCGATGCTGGCAAAGAACGTGAACTTCTCCGCGCGCTGAATGATCCCGAAACCGAAGCAGTCCCAGTGCAGCGAATCCGGGATGGCCACGATATGGTCGCACAACGCTGCGCTGCCGAGTTCGCCGTGTTCGGTCAGGACGACTTCGATGTCTGCGGGGTCGGCGATGGTGTGCCGGACGAACTGCTGGGCTTGGAGCGAATCAGGCTGGTACTCAAACCAACTGCGGTAGGTATCGTGCCGGCGAAGGTGTGCGTTGATGACGTAACTCATGGCGCGAAGATCGCAGCGACCGGAGACCTCGACCGAGGCGATGAGCAGCCGGGAGTGGTCGAGCCCGCGGTTGGCCTGCTCGCGCAGGCTGCGTAGGTGGCGGGTTTGAACATAGCTGGGAGGTACTGCGCTGACCGGCGCCTGCAGGGCCTTGGCACGTGATGACGGTGACGGACTCCAGGAGAACAACGCACCCGGCCGGGGCTCCCATTCGTTGACCGTTGAGACATTCAATGCCCCGATCCGCACCACTACCTCCTGCCGTTGCGCACCGACTCCCGGAATCGGTCGCTGAATCCTCCACCCACGCGACGCGGGCGCGTCAGGGCGGCGAACTGGTTCTAAGAGCTGACCCGTCAATCCCCAGGGTCGGTGCTGAGGTCCTTGGGTAGCCTAGCCCGCATTCGGCGCCGCCGCCTGTCGGCGCCGCCCCGGGCCGAATGACTAGGCCGTGCGGTCGGCGAGGGCTTGCCGCGCCGCGTTGTAACCGGGAATGAAGGTGATCCCCGGCCCGCCGTGGCAGCCCGCACTGCCCAGGTACAGCCCTTCGATCGGGAGCGGCTGGCCGAGGAATCCCCGCGGGCCGGGCCGGTTGGGCCCGATCTGATTGGCGTTCAACAATCCGTGGCAGTAGTCGCCGCCGGGGGCGCCGAACATGACGCCCATGTGCTTGGGCGTGAAGGTGGTGTGCCGGATGATGCTGCGTTCGAAATTCGGTGCGAGCCTGGTGATCTTGTCGATCACCCGCTGTCCCATTTCCACCTTGGCCTGCCCGTAATCCACGTCGCCCTCGATCGGGAAGAACAGCGCGAACGCCGACGCGGCGTGCTTGCCCTCCGGCGCCAGGTCCGGATCGTTTTGCGACGGGATCTGCAATACCACCGTGGGGTCGGCCGGGACCATTCCGCGCCGCGCGTCCTCCCACTGCTGCTGGACTTCTTCCGGTGTGCAGAACAGTCCGATCGAAGCTTGCATGGCCGGCTCATTGAGAGCCTGGTAGGGCGCGGCGAAGACCGGGGCCTCGTCGAGCGCGAAGTGCATCTGCAGGTAGCTGCCGCGATGATCGATGCGGGCATAGCGTTCCCGGATATCGGCGGGCAGTGCGGCAGCATCGATCAGGTCGTTGACCGTGACATCCGGCGCGATGCCGGAGACCACGATCGGGGCGGTCAACGTCTCGCCCGCCTCAGTGCGTACGCCGGTCACCCGCCCGTCGGCGACCAGAATCTCGGTCACCTTGGTACGCAATCGAACCTCGCCGCCGTGGCTTTCCAGCACGTCGCACAGATGCGCGGTGAGCGCGCCGATGCCACCGCGCAGTTTCTTCATCTGCATGGTGTCCCCGTCCGGAACGCCGAGTCCGAAGGCGAGTGCGGCGGCGCTGCCCGGGGTGGACGGACCCCGGTAGAGGGTGTTGACGGCCAGCACCGTCATCGAGCCGCGCAGCGCCCCGTGCTTCTCCCTGTCCGGCAGGTAACGGTCCAACACGTCGGTGACCGATCCGAACAGCATGTCGTCGATCGCCGAGCGCTCGAATTCGTTTGTGGCACAGGCATACATCTCGTCGAGGCTCTTGGGTGGCGTTCCGGCTTCGAAGCGGCCCAGTGCGCGGGTGGGGGCTTGGCTCCACGCCATCAGACCCGCCATGCCGTTGACGGCATCGGCCCCGTGCACCTCGTTGAGATGGGTGAACAGCTTGACGGGGTCGCTGTACTGAACCAGCGGATCGTCACCGACGCCGCGCACTGCCACCGACATCACGTCCAGATCGATCGTCGGCAGGGTGTCCAGGCCCAGTTCGTCGACCACCACCTGGGACGTCGGGAACTGCACCGAGCCGGCGATCTCGAACTGGTATCCGTCGAAAAGCTCGACGGTGGACGCCATGCCGCCCGCGTAGAGCTTGGGATCCAGGCACACCGTGCGCAGTCCCGCCTTCTGCAGCAGCACCGCCGCGGTCAGCCCGTTATGCCCCGCACCGACAACTATCGCGTCATAACCAGTCATGTCCTGCCTCCGGAAGGAGGCTCGCATGGTCGGAAAGTTTTGTCAATTATGACGAAACTTTACGACCGCGCGGTTGCGGTGATCCACGAGTCGGTGATGCCCGCCCGCAGCGATTCCAGCGCCGCATGGCACAGGCGTGCGAGTTCGCCCAGCGACCGTTCGTCGCCCACCATCCAGACCTCCATCGCGCCGAACACCGCGGCGGCAATGCATCTGGCGGTCACCGCGCTGTGCACACGTTGGTCCGCCGTCGGATCCGCGGCGCCGTTGGCCGCACGGCTGCGCCGTTGCACCTGCGCGGCGATCGCCTCGGCGAAATCGGCCTGCACCTCCCGGATGTGCCGGACGATGCGACCGGGGTCGAGTTCGTCCTGCCGCAGTGCGGCGATCTTGGTCACGGCGTCAACGTCATACGGGAACGAGAAGATGGCCGCCTGCACCGAATCGATGATCGGTTCTTCCGCCGGCCTCGCGTCCAGGGCGGAGCGAAACCAGTGCAGCCCGGTGTAATCCGCAAACAGCAGATCGTGTTTGGAGCTGAAGTGGCGGTAGAACGTTCGCAGCGACACCCCGGCATCGGCGGCGATCTGCTCGGCCGACGTGTCTTCCACACCCTGGGCGAGGAATCGCACCAGGGCAGCCTGCCGTAGCGCTTCACGAGTTCGCTCGCTGCGTGCCGTCTGAGCGGGCCTGACCATGGCAGTAAGGTACCAAGACTCCGGCTCGCCATCTCCGTTGTTGTGTCAATATTGACAAAACTTTGTGGCGGGGGTGAGACTGCGGCCATGGTCTCGCTACTCACGCACGCGGTACTCGGACTGGCGGTCATCAGCTGGATCGTGCTGGCCAACAGAGGAGTTTTCGCCCGGCCGGCCGCCGGGCCGTTGTTCTCGCCGATGGAAGTCGTGTACTACGTGGTCGGCATCGCCTCGGTCGCCCTCGGCTGGTACTTCAACATCACCTACGTGCAGCAATACGCGCACGGATCCACCAATCCGGTGTGGGGTGAACACGGTAGCTGGCTCGAGTACATCAAGCTGATGTTCACCAACCCCGCCGCCAGCTCGGCCAGCCAGGACTACACGATCGCGAACGTTGTTCTGTTGCCGCTCTTTACCATCGTCGACGGCTATCGTCGCGGTCTGCGTCACCCGTGGCTGTACTTCGTCTCCAGCCTGTTCACCAGCTTCGCGTTCGCCTTCGCGTTCTACTTCGCGACGATGGAACGGCAGCGCCGCCACGAACGCGACGCTGCCGCGGCGGCACCGAAAGTCGCCGCCTAGATCTTGCTCGCCCGCCATTTCTGCCGACCGGCCTTGACCTCGGTGTGGATGTCGGTGAAGCCCGCGGCGCGCAGCCGACCTGGCAGATCGGCCGGCGCTATCGGGTTGTAGGTATCGGCAAGGTGGATCAGACGGAAGCCCAAGGACGGAACGCCGTCGCTGCCGGCGAACACTCCTCCCGGTTGCAGCACCCGGAACGCCTCGGTGAAAAGCCGGTCCTGCAGTCCGGCGCTGGGGACGTGGTGCAGCATCGTGAAGCACACCACCGACGTGAAATGGTCGGCGGGCAGTCCCGTTTCGGTGCCGTTGGCGTGCAGGATGCGCGCCCGCTCGCCGTAGCGGCGGCGCAGGCGATCGGCCATCGCGCCGTCCACTTCCACCGCGGTGAGCGAGGTCGTCCGATCGAGCAGCGCGCGCAGTGTCGCCCCGTACCCGGGGCCGATTTCTAAAGTGCGCGAGCCTAATTCGACGCCTTGCAACGCCCAGGGCAGCAGCTGATCGGCCACCGCCTTCTCCCATGATGCCGAGCTGCACCGCCGCCGGTGCAGGAGGTTCATCGCCATACCGGAAACCCTAGGCCGCACCCGTTCTGCGGGCTTCCGATATTCTGCCGACTTATGTCGATAATCAGCCACCACGCGCGGGTGACATCGTCGCAGGCGCTGCCGGCCGGAGCGCGCATCGAACGGCACCAGCATCCGCTGCACCAGATCGTCTATCCGTCTTCGGGTGCGGTTTCGGTGACCACCCCCGCGGGCACCTGGATCACTCCCGCCAATCGCGCCATTTGGATACCGGCGGGCTGCTGGCACGAACACAAATTCCACGGCACCACGCAGTTTCACGGCGTGGCCCTCGACCCGGGCCGCTATCGCCACGTCCCCGCGGAGCCCGCGGTGCTGGCGGTCAATCCCTTGATGCGCGAACTGATCATCGCGTGTTCGCAAACCGACGGCACCGACACCGACGAGCATCACCGGATGCTGGCCGTCCTGCATGATCAACTGCAAGCAACCAGCGTGGTGGAGCCACTGTGGATTCCCACCGCCGTCGATGGCCGGTTGCGCAACGCGTGCGCGTTGATCACCGACAACTTGCGCGAGCCGTTGACGCTGCAGCAGATCGGGAACCGAGTCGGCGTCGCCCCGCGCACGCTGAGCCGGCTGTTCCACGATGAGCTGGCCATGACGTTCCCGCAATGGCGCACCCAGGTGCGGCTGCAACAGGCGCTCGTGCTGCTCGCCGAACGTCGCGACGTCACGTCGGTGGCATCCGAATGCGGTTGGGCCACACCAAGTGCCTTCATCGACACCTACCGGCGGGCCTTCGGGCACACCCCCGGCCGGCTGTCCGCCAGAGCGTTCTAGCCGACGGGCGCGAGCACTTCGGCACCGACGAACGGCACCAGCGCCGCGGGCACCCGCACACTGCCGTCGGGCTGCTGATGGTTCTCCAGGATCGCCACCAGCCACCGCGTGGTGCCCAGCGTGCCGTTAAGCGTGGCCGCGGTCTGCGGTTTGCCCGCTTCGTCGCGATACCGGGTGGCCAGCCGGCGGGCCTGGAACGTGGTGCAGTTCGACGTGGACGTCAGCTCACGGTAGGCACCCTGCGTGGGAACCCAACCCTCGCAATCGAATTTGCGGGCGGCCGACGAGCCGAGATCACCCGCGGCCACGTCGATCACCCGATACGGCACCTCGATGCGGGCCAGCATTTCGCGCTGCCAAGCCAGCAGCCGTTGGTGTTCGGCCTCGGCGTCGGCGGGTGTGCAGTAGACGAATCCCTCGACCTTGTCGAACTGATGCACCCGGATGATGCCGCGGGTGTCCTTGCCGTAGCTGCCTGCCTCGCGGCGGAAGCACGACGACCAGCCGGCGTAGCGCAGCGGCCCGTCGGACAGGTCCAGAATCTCGTCGGAGTGGTAACCGGCCAACGGCACCTCCGAGGTGCCCACCAGGTAAAGGTCGTCGGCCTCGACCCGGTACACCTCGTCGGCGTGCGCGCCCAGGAACCCGGTGCCGGCCATCACCTCCGGCCGCACCAGCACCGGCGGGATCATCGGGATGAAGCCGTTGTCCACGGCCAGCCGCAGCGCCAGCTGCAACAGGCCCAGCTGGAGCAGCGCGCCCTTGCCGGTCAAGAAGTAGAACCGCGACCCGGATACCTTGGCGCCGCGCTGCATGTCGATCAGTCCGAGCGATTCACCGAGCTCCAGGTGGTCCTTCGGATTGTCGATCGCCGCGGGCTCGCCAATCATGTCGAGGACGGCGAAGTCGTCCTCCCCGCCGGCGGGAACGCCGTCGATGATGACGTTGGAGATCGCCATGTGCGCCGCGGTGAACGCCGCCTCCGCGTCGGCCTGGGCGGTTTCGGCGGCCTTCACCTGCTCGGCCAGCTCCTTGGCACGCGCCAGCTTGGCCGGACGCTCGTCGGGGGACGCCGCCCCCACGCTCTTGCTGGCGGCCTTCTGCTCGGCCCGCAGCCCGTCGGCCGACGAAATCGCGGCCCGGCGCGCGGCGTCGGCGGCCAGCAAGGTGTCGACCAGCGACGGGTCCTCGCCACGACTGAGTTGGGAGCGGCGCACAGCGTCGGGGTCTTCCCGGAGCAGCTTCAGGTCGATCACGGCCCTGAGACTACTTTCACCGGTTCCGGCCGGCTGGCGGCGCATCCACCTCGAACAGTCGCAGGACTCACATCAGTAACTTTTGTAACGCGCCTCAGGTGCTGCTGTCAGAATGGAGCGGATGTCGCAAGCGCCCGAGAAGGAACTGTCGGAAGGCCGGGGGGTCGAGACGCCCGTCGCCTCAACCGATGAGTTGTCCGCACAACAGCCGTCCGCCTTCCTGTGGCCGCGCAGCCTGCAGGCCCGGGCGACCCGGCGCGCGCTGCTGCTGACCGCGCTCGGCGGCCTGTTGATCGCCGGTCTGGTCACCGCGATCCCGGTCGGCGGCCCGGGAGCGGGACGGTTCCTGGACAGCAGCCCGGTGCGCAGCACCGGGACCAAGAGCGAGGCCGCCTTCAACCGAGCCGCCACCGGGGAATGCCTGATGTGGCCGGACACCACCCCGGAGTCATCGAAGATCGTCAACTGCGCCGACGAGCACAAGTTCGAGGTCGCCGAATCCATTGACATGCGGACCTTCCCGGGCTCCGAGTACGGGCCCAACGCCGCTCCCCCGACGCCCGCGCGCATTCAGCAGATCACCCAGGAGCAGTGCGAGGCCGCCGTCCGCAACTACCTCGGCCCCAAGTTCGATCCGAACAGCAAGTTCACCGTCAGCCTGCTGTGGCCCGGCGACCGGGCCTGGCGCCAGTCCGGCGATCGCCGCATGCTGTGCGGCCTGCAACTGCCCGGCATGAACAACCAACAGCAGCCGTTCAAGGGCAAGGTCGCCGACGTCGACCAGTCCAAGGTGTGGCCGGCCGGCACCTGTCTGGGCATCGACTCGGCGACCAACCAGCCGACCGATGCGCCGGTCGACTGCGCGGCGCCGCACGCGATGGAGGTCACCGGCACCGTCAACCTGGCCGAAAAGTTCCCCGGCGCCCTGCCCGCCGAGCCCGATCAGGACGGCTTCATCAAGGACTCGTGCACCAAGATGACCGACGCCTTTCTGGCGCCGGTCAAGCTGCGCACCACCACCTTGACGCTGATCTACCCGACGGTGCCGTTGGCGAGTTGGACGGCGGGCAGCCGCGAGGTGGCCTGCAGCATCGGCGCCACGCTGGGCAACGGCGGTTGGGCCACCCTGCTGAACAGCGCCCGCGGCCAGTTGCTGATCAACGGTCAGCCACCGGTGCCGCCGCCCGACATTCCCGAAGAGCGGCTCACCATGCCGCCGATTCCCCTGCAGGCCCCTCCGCAGCCGCCGTCCAGCAGTCAGTCCGGCACCCAGCCCGGCTCCACGCCGGAGATTCCGCCGAACAACCAGCACCTGCCCGGCCAGCCGGGCCAGCAGCAGGCGCCCGCTCAACAGGCGCCGCAGCAGCAGGCACCGCCGCCGGCGGATAACGGCGCCCCGCCGGCCAATCCGGCGCCCGAGGCGCCGGCACCTCCGCCGCCGCCACCACCCGCGAACCCCGCACCCGCAAACCCCGCACCGGAGGCGCCGCCCGCCGAACCGCCGCCGGGAGGCTAGCCGGGTGGCCGTGCGGATGGACCCACAGCGCTTCGACGAACTGGTCTCCGACGCCCTCGATCTGATCCCGCCCAAGCTGGCGGCGGCCATGGACAACGTCGTCGTTCTTGTCGAAGACCGCCATCCCGAGGAAGCCGAACTGCTCGGGCTGTACCAGGGGGTGGCGCTGACCGAACGCGACTCCGACTACGCCGGGGCGCTGCCCGACACCATCACCATTTATCGCGAGGCGCTGCTGGACGCGTGCGAATCCGACGACCAGGTCGTCGAGGAAGTCGCAATCACGGTGATCCACGAAATCGCCCACCACTTCGGCATCGATGACGACCGGTTGCACGAGCTGGGTTGGGCCTGAGCGACTTCGCAAGGCCGCCGATGCATGGGCGCGGCATCCCGGATTTGTCCGCGACGGGTGCTATGAACACACTTATGAGCACTGACTGCCGCGACTGCCGGGCAGGCTTAGATCACTGTCACGGCACCATCATTCGCCACGCGCTGCACCGGTCGGAATGCACGGAGCCGGATTGCTTCAGCCCGGAGTTGTTGCCGCACGCCTTCGTCATCGACTGCGACGCCGTCGGCTGCGCATGCACCGAAGTGGTTGCGCTGGCCGTCTGATCCAGACGTCAGCCCATCGGGTCGGTGCTTGACCGCACCGCGTCTGCGACCGGGGTCGCCTCCTCCTCCGGGTAAAACGGCGGCGTCAGCGTTCCCCACCGCACGCAGCTCCACCGACCGTCGGTGATCGGCGTCAATGCCACCGACTGGGCGTTCTCTAGGTGATTGTCCAGCGCGAAATCCGCCTCCACCCCGGCCAGCACCGCGGCGGCCAGCCGGATCGCCGCGCCATGGCTGACGATCACGATGTCGCCGTGGAAGTCATGGTCGTCGAGGTAGCGCAGCCGCAGTTCGGTGAGCACCGGGACGTAGCGGTCCAGCACCTCGTTTCCGGTTTCTCCACCGGGAAGCGGGACGTCGAGCTCGCCGTGGTGCCAGCGCTGGTAGATCGCGTTGAACTCGGCGACCGCGTCGTCATCGTTGCGGTTTTCCAGCCGGCCAACCTGGACCTCATGGATGCCGGACACCTCGATGGGCGGCATCTCGAGCTGGCCGCCGATCACCGCGGCGGTCTGCGACGCCCGGGTGGCCACCGAGTGCGCGAGCATCGCGGGTCGCCCTGACCCGCGGGCAAACGCCCGGGCCTGGTCGCGACCCAGCGGTGTCAGCTCCGCCCCAGGCGGGCGCGTGTCGAGTCGGCGCTCGACGTTGCCGAACGACTGGCCATGCCGCATCAGGATCAACCGGCCGCTCATCGCTGCGACCCCCCGGCGGAGTCGTCGGGGTTCCCATCGCGCAGCCGTGTCAGCCAGCGCGCCGCGCCGTCAGCGGACGGCGGCAACGCCCCGGCGGGTGAGCCGGTCGGCCAGGACCCCAGGTATCGCACATCAGCACAACGACGGTGCAGCGCTTTGAGTGCCTCGGCGACGAGATCGTCGTCGATATGGCCCACACAATCGGCGAAGAACCGATAGGTACCGAGTCCGGTTCTGGTGGGCCGAGATTCGATGCGGGTCAGATCAATGCCCCGGACCCCGAATTCGGCGAGCGCGGAAAGCAACGCACCCGGCGCGTTGTCGATGCCCAGCACCACCGAGGTCCGGTCGGCTCCGGTGCGGGCGGGCGGCGGACCAGGCTGCCCCACCAGGAGGAAGCGGGTGCGGGCGTTGGGTTCGTCGACCACACCGTCGGCCAGGGTGGCCAGGCCCCAATGGGTGGCGGCCAGCGGCGAGGTCACCGCGGCGTCGACGCGCCCCTCGGCCACCTGTTGGGCGGCATCGGCATTGGAATACGCCGGTCGCAGGTCGGCGTCGGCCAGGTTGGCGGCCACCCACTGGCGCACCTGGGCGGCCGCCACACCGAAGGCCGCCAGCGTCCGCACGTCCGCGGCGCTGCGTCCGGGTTTGACGACGATGCTGAACGCGACGTCCAGAGTGGTTTCGGCGAACACCTGCAGCGGTGAGCCGATGGCCAGGCTGTCCAGGGTGCGGGTCACCGAGCCGTCGATCGAGTTCTCGATCGGGACGCACGCGTAGTCGGCGGTGCCATCGCGGACGGCGTCGAGCGCCGCGGAGGTGCTTTCGACGGGCGAAGGTTGAACTGCGTCCGGGCCATGTCCGGGGACCAGACCGGCGGCGGCGATTTGTCGCAACGCCGCCTCCGTGAAGGTCCCCTCTGGACCGAGGTAAGCGATGCTGGCCACGTCCCAACCCTAGCGGCGTGCAGGCCAGAAGACCCTTGCGACGCCAACCCTTCTAAGTTAACTTAGGCTTACCTAAGCAGAAGGATGAGAATGGTGTTACCGCTGACTTGCCCCGCCCCGACCACCGCCGAGCGGATTCGCAGCGCTTGCGTCCGTGCCGGCGGCGCGCTGCTGGCCATCGAGCATGACGACCCGGTCCCCACTCCGGTGCATCACCTGATGGACGACGGGTCTTTCGCGCTGGCACTGCCGGTCGAGCGGGAGCGCGACCTCGAGCGCCCCATCTCGGGATCCCCGGCGCTGCTGGAGTTGACCGACTACGCGCCGCTGCCGCTGCGCGAACCGGTCCGTTCGCTGGTGTGGGTGCGCGGTCGTCTTCAAGAGGTGCACCCCGCCGAGATCGTCAAGACACTCGACCTGATCGCCACCGAGTGCCCGAACCCGGCCTTGCTGAGCGTCGACACCCCGCGGCGTGCCCCCACCGCTGCGGACGAGCCGCGGTACACGCTGTTGCGGCTCGAGATCGCCTCGGTGGTCGTCACCGACGCCACCGGCGCGGAACCGGTCAGTGTGGACGATCTGCTGGACGCCCGGCCCGACCCGTTCTGCGCGCTGGAATCCAGCCTGCTGTGGCACTTGGACAGCGCCCACGGGGACGTCCTGGCGCGACTGGTGTCCAGGCTGCCGGCGCCGCTGCGGCGCGGGCATGTGCGGCCCCTTGGTCTGGACCGTTATGGTGTCCGGTTCCGCGTCGAGGGCGACGACCGGGATCACGATGTCCGGCTGCCGTTCCACAAACCGGTGGACGACATGACCGGCCTGAGCCAGGCCATTCGGGTGCTGATGGGATGCCCGTTCATCAACGGGTTGCGGGCGCGCGGCTGACCGATCTCGCGGCGTACCACCGCGGCCGGGCGCCGGGCACGTACGTTAACCAGGTGAACGGCGACCGCTCACCGCAGCGCCGGCGGCCTCCACGGTGGAGCCCGCCCGAGCCAGCGCGCCCCGAGCCGCCGCAGGTGATTCGCCGCCAGGGCGTCCCGCCGCCTTCGCCGAGCGCCCAAACCCAGCCGCTGCACCGACAACCGCCGGCGCCGCGGGTACCACCGCCGCCACCCCCGGCGCCCAGCCCATCCCGCAGGCGCCGCAAACGCCGCCGGCTCCGAACGGCGGTGTCGATCCTGTTGGTGGGCGTGCTGCTGATCGGCGCGGGGATCATCGCCGGGGCGGTCTGGTTCGACAACAAGCTGCACCGCGAGCAGGTGCTCGCGGACTACCCCGATCGGCCCGCATCCGGTCGGGGCACCAACTGGCTGATCGTCGGATCCGACAGCCGCCAGGGCCTCAGTGCCGAGCAACAACAGGATCTGGCCACCGGCGGCGACATCGGTAACGGCCGTACCGACACGATCCTGCTGGTCCACATCCCCGGCATCGGCTCACACACGCAGACCACCATGGTGTCGATACCGCGCGACTCCTATGTGCCGATCCCGGGGCATGGCAAGGACAAGATCAACGCCGCGTTCGCGATGGGCGGCGCACCGCTGCTGGCGCGGACGGTCGAGCAGACCACCGGGTTGCGCCTCGATCATTACGCCGAAATCGGGTTCGGCGGGTTCGCAGCGTTGGTGGACGCGCTCGGCGGGGTCACGGTCTGTCCGAAGGCGGCCTTCGATGACCCGTTGGCCGGCGTCGATCTGCCGGCCGGCTGTCAGACGCTCAACGGCCGCAACGCGCTCGGCTACGTCAGATCACGCGACACTCCGCGCGCCGACTTAGACCGAATGGCGAATCAGCGGCAGTTCGTGGCAGCCCTACTGCATCGAGCCGCCACTCCCGCGGTGTGGCTCAATCCATGGCGGTGGTATTCGGTGCCCCGCGCGGCCGCCGACGCCCTGACCGTCGACCGGGATGACCACGCCTGGGATCTGGCCCGGCTCGGCTTGGCGCTGCACGGATCGACAACGACCATGACCGTGCCGATCGGCGAGTTCACCAGCGGCGGCGCCGGATCGGTGGTGGTGTGGAACCACAACGAGGCCGCCCGGTTGTTCGAGTCGTTGGCTTCCGACGCGCCGGTAGTTCCCGCCACGTCCAACGAACAGCAATAGCCGTCGGCCTAACCGCTGCCGTCACCCGCGCGGTTGCCCTGCAGCCAAGCCTTGGTGCGACCCGGGTGGTGGGTGGCGAGCCAGGCCACGCCGACGTCGCGGCAGAAGTCGATGTCTTGGTAGTCGTCCACGTTCCAGCAGTAGACGGCCCTGCCCTGGGCGATGGCGCGGTCCGCGAGCCGGGGATATTCCTTCAGCGTCGACAGCGAAGGCCCGACGGCGGTGGCACCGATGGCGGTGGGCGCACCGCTGGTCAGGTAGCGCGCGGTCTTGCCCAGCAGCACGGTGGGCAGCAGCGGCGCCGCACGCCGGATCCGCCAGACCGCCGACGCCGAAAACGACATCACCACCGCACGCGACCGGTCCGCCGAGGCGGGCGCCGCGATGCCGAACCGGTGCAGCGACGCGAGCAGCTTGGTTTCCACCAACGAGCCGTAGCGGACCGGGTGCTTGGTTTCGATGAACAGCTTCACGGGTCGATGCCAATCCAGCACCAGTGACACCAGCGCGTCCAGGGTCAGCAAGCTCGTATCGCCGTGCGCGCCGTCTTCTCGCCAGCTGCCATGCCACGCGCCGTACTCGAGTTCGCGCAGCTCGGCGAGCGTCATGGTGCTGACCAGGCCCGCTCCGGTTGACGTCCGGTCCAGCCGGCGGTCGTGCACGCAGACCAGGTGACCGTCGCGGGTCAGCCGCACGTCGCATTCGACGCCGTCGGCGCCCTCTTTGAGCGCGAGATCGTATGCGGCCAGCGTGTGTTCGGGCCGCGAGGCCGAGGCGCCGCGGTGGGCGACGACATAGGGGTGCCCGGCGAGCACCTCGTCGGCCCACGTCATATCCCTATGCTGCCGGTTCCTGCCCGTCCAACTCAACCGGGTCGGCAGACGCCGGCGCGGCGGGCCGGTCATCCGGAACCGCGACCCAGCGATGCACGGGTCGTGCCACCGGTTTGCGCTGGAAGCCCTCGAAGACACGGGTGGCGGAGGCCAAGGTGGCCGCCGCGAACAGATACCCGAAGACCATCAGGACGGTGTTGTTGGCGATGCCCTGAGCGTCGGTGGCAAAACTCGTCGCGATAGCGGCGATGGACACGGCGTAGCTGCACACCCACGCGGCCCACCACCGCAGGATGGGATCGCGCAGCCGGGCGTAGTGCTCTTCGAGGAGCGCCAGCTCGATCACATACACCGGAGCCCACAGCAGATTGGCCAGCGGCACAACACAGCCGGCCCACAGCGCACGCGCGGAACGTGGCTCGGGCAGCCCGTGATGGGCGAATACGGCGGCGCGGCGCGCGATCATCCAGCGGATCAGCAGCACGCCGGAGGCGATCAGCGCCGCACCCGCGCCCACGCTGGCGAGCACGCCGAGCCATTCGGCCGCGAAGGCAACCCACGAGTTGAGCAAGGTGTTCCGGTTGATCACCAACAGCACGTAGCGGACCACGTAGACCAGGGCGGCGATGCTGAGCACCAGCACGCTGACAAAGGACGTGGTGCGGACGGCCTGGGCCGACGGCCCCGTTGGCGCGGGCGCTTCGGCCAGCGCGGGTGCCTGCTCGACGCGGTCGGCCAAACCCCACCGCGGGATGACGGTGTAGCGCGGCGTGGGCCCGAGGGGTCGGCGGCCATGTCGTGTCGGCGGCGCGGCACCGGGCCGCACCGCTATCCAGCGGTAGCCGGGCGGCAGTCGCGGCGTGCGGTGCCACGCCGGGGCCGCGGCGGGGCGGGCCGGCGGGGCGCCGGGCGCGCTCCATCGGGGGTCGGCCGACGGGGCGTCGGGCGAGGGCGCCATCAGTGCCCCGCGGCAGCGAGGGCACCATTCGCGCTGTCGATCGCGCACGTTCCAGCGGGTGCCGCACTGGGAGCACACCTGGATCACCGGACCAGACTAACGCCGTGCCGGCGCGGGCCGAGGAACGCGGGCCGGGGGCCCCGGCAGCCGCGTCGTCGATGGCCGCTGCCCCGGGCTCGGCAACCGTGCGGGCGGCCGAAGACTATCCACAGTTTCCACAGGTTTATCCACACATAGCTAGGGGGTATTAAAACCATCGCTACAGCCTCTGGCGGCAAACCGTGGTGTAACTGTGGATAACACTCCGGGGCTGTAGGCGTGTCATAGACAGCCCACCGCTGGTTGCTGAGCGAAATGGATCGTCCTTCTAAGCACCCCACCGCAGCGCATCCCGGCCGGCAACCGAAGTTGTGGCCGAGGCGGAGTTCCGCGCCATCCGTCGTCGCCAACCAGCAGCTCAACGCGCTATTTCTCAACCTCGCTGCAAAGGGTTATGATCGCGTTCGCGAAAATGTGTTTGTGACTCACCTCACTGATGCGAGGTGACCGGGGGGTGAAAGGCGATTGATGGCCACGCATTCGTTCGGTCCGGGCTCACCGGGCCCGTCGAAGCCGTATTGCGGTTCTCCGGCGTGGAATCACAGCTATAGCGTCGCAGCGCTGCGCGCCGGGTTGATCGCCCTGGTGTTGTTGGCAGTGCTCGCGGTCATCGTCTTGTCTTGAATCTGCCGCCGAGCGGGTATCCAGCGTTCCGGCTCACAAGGGTCGTTCTTGCGGTGCGCGCGGTCATGGAGCAGGGTTGATATCGACTGGCCGCCGTGAGGAGGCCCTGGCTGATTGAGCGTCAAGACGATAATCGAAGAAAGGAATGCCGTGGCTGAATACACCCTGCCCGACCTGGACTGGGACTATGCAGCGTTGGAACCGCACATTTCGGGGCAGATCAACGAGATCCACCACACCAAGCACCACGCCACGTACGTCAAAGGCGTGAACGACGCTCTGTCCAAGCTCGAAGAGGCCCGTGCCAACGAAGACCACGCTGCGATCTTCCTGAACGAAAAGAACCTCGCCTTCCACCTGGGCGGCCACGTCAACCACTCGATCTGGTGGAAGAACCTGTCGCCGGACGGCGGCGACAAGCCGACGGGCGACCTGGCCGCGGCGATCGACGACGCGTTCGGCTCCTTCGACCGATTCCGCGCGCAGTTCAGCGCCGCCGCCAATGGCCTGCAGGGGTCGGGCTGGGCGGTACTGGGCTATGACACTCTCGGTAGCAGACTGCTGACCTTCCAGCTCTATGACCAGCAGGCCAACGTTCCGCTCGGCATCATCCCGCTGCTGCAGGTCGACATGTGGGAGCACGCGTTCTACCTGCAGTACAAGAACGTCAAGGCGGACTACGTCAAGGCATTCTGGAACGTCGTCAACTGGGCCGACGTGCAGAAGCGGTACGCGGCCGCGACCTCGAAAACCCAGGGCCTGATTTTCGGCTGATTTTTCTCTCGATCGGCGGGGGCGTCGCGCGGTTGCGCGGCGCCCCCGTCGTTTGTCTGACCTGAATCAACTGGGCCGCAACATCTACGCCGCCAACCGTGTCGTGTTGCACGGCGCATAAACCGCAGGCATGCTTGATTATTCGGGCTACCAGTGTGGTTATTCCAAGCGGAGGCGTCGCGCGGAGGTCGAAATGGAGACTGGGTCGGATAGGCCTATCGGGGTTTCCCCGTTCCATTCCCGTGGTGCCCTGAAAGGATTCGTGATCTCTGGACGCTGGCCCGATTCGACCAAAGAATGGGCCCAGCTGCTCATGGTCGCGGTCAGAATTGCGTCATTGCCCGGATTGCTGTCCACCACAACAGTCTTTGGGGCCCGGGAAGAATTGCCGGACGAACCCGAGCCGGGCACGGTTGGCCTGGTGCTGGCCGAGGGCACGGTTTTCGGCGAATCAGCAATCCAGCCAGGCTATTTCGCAGAGCATCAACCCCCCGCATTACTCATGTTGCACCCGCCTTCGGAAACCACGCCGTCACTGCCCGAATGCACCGGGGCTGCCTCAGGTTGCGTATTGCTGCCCGGATTGCCCTATCTCGGGCTCGAGCATCGGGCGGCTTGGGTGGAGGCGGAAGCCGACGGCACCATCACCTCAATGGTGAGCCGGGTGGGCGTTGACCCGATCAGCCACCCCGATACGGCAATATTGGCGATGCTGCTCGCCGCATAACGAAAAGCCGGAAAACAGTTCGGGACCCGAATCGAGAAATGCGGTTGACCGAACTCCACTACCCCGCTGGCGATCACCGAATGGGCCTATTAGCCTGAGACCGTTAGCGAAGGGGAGTAGCCCCCAATCGTCGAGTCGACATACTGGCGCACAGCCCGGCCGGCGAACCGGTGCGCCGGTGGGCGAGACCTTCGACCGGAGTTCGACGACTTCCGCCGTCGTCGACGACGCGTCGAAAGGTCGCCCGACATGCTCGCCGCCACGCTGTTGACTCTCGGAGTGGTTTTCGTCGCCGAACTCGGCGACAGGTCCCAGCTGATCACCATGACCTACGCGCTGCGCTACCGGTGGTGGGTAGTGCTGAGCGGGGTGGCACTCGCCGCGTTCACGGTGCACGGGGCTGCGGTGACGATCGGCCACTTCCTGGGTGCCGCGCTACCGGCACGACCGCTGGCCTTCGTGTCGGCCATCGCCTTCCTCGCGTTCGCGGTATGGGCCTGGCGCGAGGGCGCCGGCACTGACGAGACGGTGTCGGCGGCGCGCGAACCGCGATTCGCCTTCCTCACCGTGGTGTCGTCGTTCGCGCTGGCGGAGATGAGCGACAAGACCGCCCTTGCGACGGTGACGCTGGCCAGCCATCACGACTGGATCGGCGTGTGGATCGGTTCGACGTTGGGCATGGTGCTGGCCGACGGCTTGGCGATCGCGGTGGGCAGGCTGCTGCATCAGCGCCTCCCGGAAAAGTTGCTGCACATCGCGGCCGGCCTGCTGTTCGCCACATTCGGGCTGTGGATGTTGTTCGACAGCGCCTTGGGCTGGCGCTGGATGGCCGTCGCCACGACCGTGGCCGTGGTGGTGGCCGCCGGCGTAGCGGCGGTGGCACAGACCGTGCGACGCCGCAAAAACTCGGCCGCCGTCGGCGCCCATCCACCACCACCCGGCTAAGTTAACGACCCCTCAACCACCGCTGTGGCGGCAGCCCGCCGCCGGGCAGCGTCGCGGTCTGCACGACTTTTTTGCGCACGGCAGCAAAGGGCGTGCTAGATCATCCAGGATCGCCGGCCCGTTGCGGTGCGGTTGCACAACACGTTCTAGCATATTATCGAGCACGTCAACGGACGGGTCGCCCGCCACCCCGGAACGGACCTTCGATTCTGCGGATAACCTGTGAGTTCCAAGGATTTAGTGGACACTTCAGCGAATCAGTTAGACGCTCGTCAAGTGGGGATTTGGCAGGCGTCAGCTATGCGAGTCGGGATTCCCCTGGGGTTTGCACCTAGTTACGGTCACCAAGCCTCGCTACCATGATCAGCAAATACACCTAGGTAATAGTTCACTTCTACAGCCAAGTGGAGGTCATATAAATGAGCACGACGTTCGCTGCTCGCCTGAACCGCCTGTTCGACACGGTGTATCCCCCGGGACGCGGGCCACACACCTCCGCGGAAGTGATCGCGGCGCTCAAGGCGGAGGGCATAACGATGTCGGCTCCCTACCTTTCGCAGTTGCGTTCCGGTAACCGGACCAACCCGTCGACCGCGACCATGGCCGCGCTGGCCAACTTCTTTCGGATCAAGTCGGCGTACTTCACCGACGACGAGTACTACGAGAAGCTCGACAAGGAATTGTCGTGGCTGGCCACGACGCGCGACGACAACGTGCGCCGCATCGCGGTGCGCGCGGCCGAGCTGTCCCCCGAGGCACAGCGTGAGGTCATGGAGCGGGTCAACGAACTCCGCCGCACCGAGCACCTAGACGCCTGACGTCCACACCCGCCGGCTGTCTGGTCTGCCCTGGTGGGCTGCACCCCGCCCATTCCGATTAGGGTTGGCTGAGCGGATCGCGCAACGCGAGAGCGATAGTCCACGAGATAACCGGGAGGCGGCCGGGAATGGGCCTGTTCCGCAAGCGAAAGACCCGCGCGACGCGTCGCGCTGAAGCCCGCGCGATCAAAGCCCGCGCGAAGCTCGAGGCCAAGCTGGCCGCGAAAAACGAGGTTCGCCGGGTCAAATCCGCTCAACGTGCGGAGAGCAAGGCGCTGCGCGCGCAGCTCAAGGCCCAGCGCGACAGCGACCGCAATGCACTGAAAGTCGCTGAGGCCAAACTCAAAGCGGCGCGGGAGGGCAAGATTTTCTCACCGACACGGATCCGCCGGGTGCTGACGGTGTCTCGGCTACTCGCCCCGATCCTCACCCCGGTGATCTACCGGGCGGCCGTCTCGGCGCGCGCGCTGATCGATCAGCGTCGCGCGGACCAGCTGGGCATTCCACTGGCACAGATCGGCCAGTTCTCCGGGCACGGCGCCCAGCTGTCGGCGCGCATCGCAGGGGCGGAGAAGTCGCTGCGGATGGTGCAGGACAAGAAGCCCAAGGACGCCGAGACCAAGCAGTTCACCTCTGCAATCGCTGAACGGCTCACCGACCTGTCGGCGGCGGTCACCGCCGCGGAGAACATGCCGGCCGCACGACGCCGCGCCGCGCACTCCGCGATCTCGACGCAACTCGACGGCATCGAGGCGGACCTGATGGCCCGCCTCGGGCTGAGCTGACCACCACTACCGAAAACAGCGCCTCGGCATGTCAGTTCAGAGCAAGTGGATATCGCGCATTCTGATCGCGATCACCGCGGCCGCCGCCTGCTATCTCGGATCGGGGGTCCAGACCCCGACCGCATCGGCCCACGTGCACGCCAGCAGCGACAACGCGGTACGCGGCGGCATGGCAATCGTCACGTTCCAGGTGCCCAACGAATCGAACACCGGGGCGCTCACCACGGCGCTGAGCATCACGCTGCCCAACGTCGCATCGGCGCGCACCGAAAGCCTGCCGGGTTGGACCGCCAAGATCGACCGTGACACGGCGGCCGGCACAGTGCGCTCGGTGACCTGGACGGCCGCCCCCAACGGCGGGATCGCGCCTGATCAATTCGCCCTTTTCCGGTTGTCGGTGAAGTTGCCCGACACCGACACGGTCAGCTTCCCCGCCGCGCAGACCTATTCCGACGGGACCGTCGTCAAGTGGGATCAGCCGCCGCTGCCCGACGGAAGCGAGCCCGAACACCCGGTGCCCATGCTCAGCCTCGGCACCACACCGGCCCCGCACCAACACCACGGGTCGCCGGACCAGGCACCGCCGCGGGCCGCGGCAGCCGACAACGCCGCGCGGCTGTTGGGGGGCGCCGCCCTGGTGGTCGCCGCACTGGGCATCGCGATCGCACTGATCCGCCGACGGGCATGAAGCGCCTGGCGATCGGCGCATGCGTCGGCGTCATGTTGGTGATCGCCGCGCTGACCGCTCCCGCCGCATCGGCGCACGCCACCCGGGTCTCCACCGATCCGGCCGCCGACGCGACGCTGGCCGCCGGCCCGCAGCGAGTCAGCGCCACCTTCAATGAGCAGTTGCAAACCACGTTCGCCGCCATGACGGTGGTCGGGCCCGACGGCAACGTGTGGTCCACCGGAGAGCCCACTGTGCAGGGCGCGATGGTGGGCATCGGCCTGCGTGCGCTCGGACCGGCCGGGACGTACACGGTGAACTACCGGGTGACATCGGCCGACGGCCACGTGGTGTCCGGGACCTGGTCGTTTCGGCTCACGGTGCCCGGCACCGGCACACCCGGGCCCCCCGCGGCCGGCCCGACCGGCGGCGGCGCGGTCCCGATCTGGCCGTTCGTCGCGGTCGCGGCGGCGCTCGTCGCCGGCGGTGCTTGGTGGGCGGTGCGGGGCAGGCGGTAAGACCCCGAGGTGCCGCGACGCGCCCTGGCATGATGGGATCGAGATCCCGGTGGGATAGGCAAAACGACGACGAAGGAAGCTCAAGGAGCGGCCGCATGGCAGAACCGCAGGATCCGACCAACAGCGCACCCGACGGCGCCGGTACTCCACCGGAGAAGAAACCGCCCGCCAAGGCGGCGAAAAAGGTCGCAAAAGCGCCGGCCAAGAAGGCACCTGCGAAAAAGGCACCCGCCAAAAAAGCGCCTGCCAAAAAAGCACCCGCCAAGAAGGTGCCGCCGGAGAACGCCGGCCCCACTCCCCCGAAGCCACCCGAGCAACCGGTCGATGTGCAACAGCGCGCCGAAAGCAACGGCGACCTCACCGCTGCCGCCAAAGATGCTGCCGCACAGGCCAAGTCCACAGTGGAGGCGGCCAACAACCCGGTCTCTCCGCAGATTGCCTCCCACGCGGTGGGTCAATCCCCGCTGCCGCTGATCGTTGCCCTGGCCGTCAGCCTGCTGGCCATCCTGCTCATCCGCCAGCTGCGGCGGCGCTGAGCGCATCCGTTTAACGTGTCAGACGTGACGGTGTCATTCCGGCCGACGGCCGACCTGGTAGACAGCATCGGTCCGGACGTACGCAGCTGCGACGTGCAGTTCCGCCAGCTCGGCGGCCGCGCCGAATTCGCCGGGCAGATCAGCACCGTGCGTTGCTTTCAGGACAATGCGCTGCTGAAATCGGTGCTCTCGGAGCCGGGTGACGGCCGGGTATTGGTCATCGACGGTGACGGCTCGCTGCACACCGCGCTGGTCGGCGACGTCATCGCCGAGTTGGCCCGCTCCAACGGCTGGGCCGGGCTCATCATCAACGGCGCAGTGCGCGATGCCGCAGCCCTGCGGAGCATGGACATCGGCATCAAGGCGTTGGGCACCAATCCCCGCAAGAGCACCAAGACCGGTGCCGGCGAGCGCGACGTCGAGGTCACCCTGGGCGGGGTGACCTTCGTGCCGGGCGAGGTCGCCTACAGCGACGACGACGGGATCGTCGTCGTCGCTGCGGACTGATCCGCTAAACCGCTACCGGGGCAGGCTTTTTCGCGAACCTCAAGCCTTCGTCGTCGACCTTGCCGCGCCGGATGGTGCGCATGTCGAAGAAGTAGTTCTGCTTGAGCCGCCACGGCGCCCGCGACCCCGACTTGGGCAGCAGGTGCATCGAGCGCCGGAAGTAGCCGGGAGTGAAGTCCATGAACGGCAGCTCGTCCACGTCGTTGCCGGGATGCTGCGGCTCCACGAAGTCAAAACCGTTGGCGTCCATGTAGTTCAGCAACCGGCAGACGAATTCGGAGACCAGGTCGGCCTTCAGCGTCCAGGAGGCGTTGGTGTAGCCGAAGGTGATCGCGAAGTTCGGCACACCGGAGAACATCAGCCCCTTGTAGGTCATCAGCGAGGTCAGGTCGATGTCCTCGCCGTTGCGGGTCGGTTTCACCCCACCCAGCAACTGCATGTTCAATCCCGTTGCGGTGATGATGATGTCGGCGGGCAATTCCTCACCCGAGGTGAGCTTGATGCCGGTCTTGGTGAACCGGTCGATGGTGTCGGTCACCACGTCGGCCTTGCCGTGCCGGATGGTCCGGAAGAAGTCGCCGTCGGGAGCCAGGCACAACCGCTCGTCCCAGACGTTGTAGCGCGGGCCGAAGTGCTTCTCGACGTCGTAGCCCTGCGGCAGGCGCCGCTGCGCCATCGTCATCAACGTCTTGCGCATGTACCCCGGGGCCTTGCGGGACAACTGGTATTGGAAAGTGCTGAACGCGATGGCTTTCCAGCGGTTCGCCATGTGGGCGAGGCGTTCGGGTAGCAGCCGGTTGGCCTTCTCGGCGAAGGGATCGACCCCGGGCAGCGACCCGATGTACGTCGGCGAGCGCTGCAGCATCGTCACGTGACCCGCGCCCGAGTTCACCAGGGCGGGAATCAGGGTGATGGCGGTGGCGCCGGACCCGATGACGACGATCCGCTTGCCCGCGTAGTCGAGGTCCTCCGGCCAGTGCTGCGGGTGGACGATGGTCCCACCGAAGTCGTCGGAGCCCGGGAAAGTGGGCGAGTAGCCCTCGTCGTAGTTGTAGTAGCCGGTGCAGGCGAACAAGAACGAGCAGGTGATCTCGCTCTGCTGGCCGTCGCTCTCGACGGTCACGGTCCAGCGGTTGTCGGCGTCGGACCAGTCGGCGGCCACCACCCGATGCCGGTAGCGGATCTTCGGCTCGATCTTGTTCTCGACCGCGGTCTCCTTGATGTAGGCCTTGATGGAGGCCCCGTCGGCGATCGACTTCGCCGAGCGCCATGGCTTGAACCGGAAGCCCAGGGTGAACATGTCCGAGTCCGATCGGATGCCCGGGTACTTGAACAAGTCCCAGGTCCCGCCCAGGTCGGCGCGGCGTTCGAGGATGGCGTAGCTCTTGGTCGGGCAGCGTTCCTGCAGGTGCCAGGCCGCGCTCACGCCGGAGATGCCGGCGCCCACGATGAGGACGTCAAGGTGCTCAGTCATGACGCAACGCTATCAACACCGTGTTGATCCAGTCAACACCCTGTCGAATCTTTCGACACGGTGTAAAGTAGCGGCCGTGACTACCGTCGGTTCCGCTCGCACCCACCGGGCCAGGCGTTCGACGCGCCCGTCCGGCGACGACCGCGAACTGGCCATTCTGTCCACCGCCGAACGACTGCTGCGCGACCGGCCGCTCGCCGACATCTCCGTGGACGACCTGGCCAAGGGCGCCGGTCTGTCCCGGCCGACGTTCTACTTCTATTTCTCGTCCAAGGACGCGGTGCTGTTCACCCTCTTCGAGCGCGTGATCATGGAGGCCGACTCGGCGCTGGAGACCATGATCGCCAACCCGCCCGCCGACCTGAAAGCGTTGTGGCGCATCGGGATCAACGTCTTCGTCGAAACCTTCGGGGCTCATCGCGCGGTGTCACTGGCCGCCGATGCCGCGCGCACCAATAAAGACGTTGACGAGCTCTGGTCGCGCTTCATGCAGAAATGGGTCGACCACACCACCACCGTGATCGAAGCCGAACGCGCCCGCGGCGCCGCCCCGGTGACGCTGCCGGCCCACCACCTGTCCGCGGCGCTGAACCTGCTCAACGAAAAGGTCATGCTCAGCTCGTTCGCCGACGGGCGGCCGTCGGTGCCCGACGAGCAATTGCTCGACACGCTGGTGCACATCTGGGTCAGCAGCGTCTACGGCGACGCCTGCTAATCGCGGCTTGTCGGCACCTTATGCGAACATATGTTCGTGCGGTGCGATGCATCCATCCTGCACGCGGACCTCGATTCGTTCTACGCGTCGGTCGAACAGCGCGACGACCCGACCCTGCGCGGCCGGCCGGTGATCGTGGGCGGCGGGGTGGTGCTGGCGGCGAGCTACGAGGCCAAGGCCTACGGCGTGCGCACGGCCATGGGCGGGTCCCAGGCGCGACGGCTGTGCCCGCAGGCCGTGGTGGTACCGCCGCGGATGAGCGCCTATTCGCGCGCCAGTGACGCCGTCTTCGAGGTGTTCCGGGACTGCTCCCCGATCGTCGAGGCGCTGTCGGTGGACGAGGCCTTCCTCGACGTCGGAGGGCTGGGCCGGGTCAGCGGAACGCCAGTGGCGATCGCCGAGCGGTTGCGCGCGGATGTGCGCGACCGCGTCGGGCTGCCGATCACCGTCGGAGTCGCCCGGACGAAGTTTTTGGCCAAGGTCGCCAGCCAGGAGGCCAAACCCGACGGGCTGCTGTTGGTGCCACCCGATCAGGAGCTGACCTTCCTACGGCCGCTGCCGGTGCGCCGGCTCTGGGGTGTGGGCGCGGTGACCGCCGAGAAGCTGTGCGCACACGGCATCGTCACCGTCGCCGACGTCGCCGAACTCAGTGAGTCGGCGCTGGGCTCGATGGTGGGCGCCGCAATGGGACGCCAGCTGTATGCGCTGTCCCGAAACATCGACCGCCGCCGCGTGACGACCGGTGTCCGCCGCCGGTCCGTCGGTGCGCAGCGAGCGTTGGGGCGCGCCGGAAACACCATGTCGGCCAACGAAATCGACGCCGTGGTGGTCAACCTGATCGACCGCATCACCGGCCGCATGCGTACCGCAGGCCGCACCGGTCGCACGGTGGTGCTGCGGCTGCGCTTCGACGACTTCACCCGGGCGACCCGGTCGCACACCCTGCCATGGGCCACGTCGTCCACGGCGCCGCTGCTGGCGGCCGCGCGCCGACTGGTGGCGGACGCAGCGCCGCTCATCACGCAGCGTGGCCTGACGCTGGTCGGTTTCGCGGTGTCGGGTATCGACCGCAGTGGCTCGCAGCAGTTGATGTTGCCGCTCGGCGAAGCGAACCACCGGGTGCCCGGCGACGTCATCGACGCCGCCATCGACCGGGTGCGCCGCCGGTATGGCAAATCGGCGCTCACGCCCGCGGTGCTGCTGGGCCGCGATCCGGGCTTCGAGATGCCGCATCTGCCGGACTAGTTCGACCCCGTCCACTCCAGCAGCCGCTCGGCCGGCCAGGTGTTCACGATCCGATCGACGGGAACACCCGCGTCCAGGGCGCGCTGGGCGCCGTAACCGAGGAAGTCCAGTTGACCGGGCGCGTGCGCGTCGGTGTCGATGCTGAACACGCACCCGATCTCCAGCGCGAGGTTCAGCAGCCGGGTGGGCGGATCACGCCGCTCGGGCCGGGAGTTGATCTCGACCGCGGTGCCATGTTCGCGACACGCGGTGAACACCGCCTCGGCGTCGAACTTGGATTCGGGCCGGATGCCGCGATTCCCGGACACCAGCCGCCCGGTGCAGTGACCGAGCACGTCGGTGTGCGGGTCGGCGACCGCGCGCAGCATGCGCCGGGTCATCGCGGCGGCGTCCATCGCCAACTTGGAATGCACGCTGGCCACCACCACGTCGAGGCGCTCGAGTAGCTCGGGTTCCTGATCGAGAGTGCCGTCGTCAAGGATGTCGACCTCGATCCCGGTGAGGATGCGCATCGGCGCGAACTGCTCCTGCAGGCCATCGATGACGTCGAGTTGCTTGCGTAACCGCTCCGGCGAGAGGCCGTTGGCGATGGTCAGCCGGGGCGAGTGATCGGTCAGGGCGCAGTACTCGTGGCCCAGCGCGGCGGCGGAGGCCATCATCTCCTCGATCGGCGCCGAGCCGTCCGACCAGTCCGAGTGCAGATGCAGATCACCGCGCAGCGCGGAACGGATGTCGCCGCCGCCGAGATCCTCAGCGCTGGAACGGAGTTCGACCAGCAGGTCGGGCTCCCGACCAGACCAGGCCTGGTCGATGACCTTGGCGGTTTTGGGGCCGATTCCCGGCAGCGACTGCCAGCTGTTGGCCTGACCGTGCCGCTCGCGCGCCGCGTCGTCGAGGCCCTCGATGATGTCGGCCGCATTGCGGTAGGCCATCACGCGCCTGGGGTCATGCCGGCTGCGGTCCTTGTAGTAGGCGATCTGCCGTAACGCCGCTACCGGATCCATGGCTCCAGTGTGCCCGCCCCGCTCACACGAGTTGACCGGCGACGAATCCGGCCAGCAACACGGTGAATCCGCCGATCTCCCCGGCGATCAGCAACGCCATCGCCACCGCGATGGTCCGGTCGGCGTTTTCGAATTGGTTGACGGTGTCCCGCCGCGCTCCGTGGTAGATGTAGGCCAGGATGGCGGCCACGAAAAAGAACACGACCACGCCCGCCGCCGTCAGGTTCACCCACCCCGGCCAGGCGCTCAGTTGCACAAAGACCGCAAGCAACAGCGTCGCGAACGAATACAGCAGCGCCGCCCGGTGCGCGATGTCGACGTAGGGATGCGCCAGGTGGTTCTCGGAGGTCATCATCTCGCGGTACTTCCACACGCCCAGAACCAGCGCGAGCAAGAAGATCAGCCCCGCGGCCAGCAGGGTGATCTTGGCGTCTATTCCGAGGGAGCAACAAGTCATCGCGGGGCTTGAGTTTAGTTGCCCTTCATAAACATCGACTAACGTCGAAGACATGCGATTCGCTTTCAAGACTTCTCCGCAAAACACCACCTGGACACAAATGCTTGCGGTCTGGCAAGCGGCCGATGACATCGAGGTTTACGAATCCGGCTGGACGTTCGATCACTTCTACCCGATCTTTTCCGACAGCAGCGGTCCGTGCCTGGAGGGCTGGACGACGCTCACCGCCCTGGCGCAAGCCACCAAACGCTTGCGGGTGGGCACCCTGGTCACCGGAATCCATTACCGTCACCCCGCGGTGCTGGCGAATATGGCGGCCGCCCTGGACATCATTTCGAATGGACGGCTTGAACTGGGCATCGGCGCCGGCTGGAACGAAGAGGAGTCCGGCGCCTACGGCATCGAACTGGGCAGCATCAAGGAACGTTTTGACCGGTTCGAGGAGGCCTGCGAGGTGCTGACCAGCCTGCTCAGCCAGGAGACCACCGACTTCGACGGCAAGTTCTACCAGCTCAAGGGAGCCCGCAACGAGCCCAAGGGTCCGCAGCGGCCGCACCCGCCGATCTGCATCGGCGGCAGCGGGGAGAAGCGCACGCTGCGCATCACCGCCCGTTACGCCCAGCACTGGAACTTCGTGGGCGGTCCGCCCGACGTTTTCGCCCACAAGCGGGATGTCCTCGCCTCGCACTGCGCAGACATCGGCCGCGATCCCAAGGAGATCACGCTATCGGCCCACCTACGCCTGGAGCCGGATCTCGACTACGGAAAGGTCATCGAGGACGCCGCCGGTCTGGCCGCCGAAGGCCTGGATCTGGGGATCGTCTACCTTCCGCCGCCGCATGACCCCGCTGTGTTGGAGCCACTGGCCGAGGCGATCCGCGACTCGGGTTTATGGGATCGGTGACGCCGGTTGCCCGGCGGGTGTCAGGTGCACACCACCCCGGACGATCGCCGAGCAAACCTGGCGTAGGCCGGTGAGCGCCCCGGCCGGGCGGTCATGCGCCGAAGAGCAACAAGTCCTGAGCGGTTACCAGGCGCTCATGCTTGGCGGGAAACTCGCGACTCTTGACCGGGTGACGTAGCCATGACCAGGCGATTCGCCCCATCCGTGACCGAGGTAATGGGTGAATATGCACAAGAATCTCTCCTGCGATCGGCCGTTCAACCGGGAAACCGGTGTGGCCCCCATGTGAGCGGGCTCACAACGGGTTATTAGACACCAGCCGCCTGGCAAACAGTGGGAGACTCGCCGAGCGAACTCGCTCGTGTTTCTGGTGTGACTGGTGTTACTACTGAAGCGGTACCGCAGTGGGCTTGACCGGCGCCGGCAGCGCTGTCGACCCCATCAAGAATCGGTCCGCGGCAGCCGCGGCAGCCCTACCCTCAGCAATCGCCCAGACGATCAGCGACTGGCCGCGACCCATGTCACCGGCAACGAAAACGCCCGGCACCGAGGTGTCGAAATCGGCGCCGCGCGCGACGTTGCCGCGCTCGGTGAATTTCACCTCGAGGTCGGTGAGCAGGCCCTCCTTCTCGGGGCCGGTAAATCCCATCGCCAGCAACACCAAGTCGACCTCGAGTTCGAACTCCGAACCCTCCACCTTGACAAACTTGCCGTCTTCCATGGTCACCTCGTGCGCCTTGAGCGCGGTCACGTGACCGTCTTCGCCGACGAATTCCTCGGTGTTGACCGAGAACACCCGCTCGCCGCCCTCTTCGTGCGCCGAGGACACCCGGTACATCAGCGGATAGGTCGGCCATGGGGTGGACGGGGCGCGTGTCTCCGGCGGACGCGGCATGATCTCGAACTGGTGGATGATGGCCGCGCCCTGGCGGTGCGCGGTGCCCAGGCAGTCGGCTCCGGTGTCGCCACCACCGATGATGACGACCTTCTTGTCCTTGGCAGTGATCGGCGGTTCCCCGTCGGGGCCCAGCACGTCGTCGCCCTCCTGCACTCGGTTACCCCACGGCAGGTATTCCATTGCCTGATGGATGCCGTCCAAGTCACGGCCGGGGATGGGCAGATCCCGTCCCGCGGTGGCGCCGCCGGCCAGCACCACGGCGTCGAAGTCGGCGCGCAGTTGCTCGGCGGTGATGTCCACTCCGACATTGACACCGGCCTTGAATTCGGTTCCCTCGGCCCGCATTTGGTCCAGCCGGCGGTCGAGGACACGCTTTTCCATCTTGAATTCTGGGATGCCGTAGCGCAGCAGCCCACCGATGCGATCGGCCCGCTCGAAGACGGTGACGGTGTGGCCGGCGCGGGTCAGTTGCTGGGCGGCGGCCAAGCCCGCCGGTCCCGAACCGACCACGGCGACCGTTTTCCCGGTCAGCTTGCTCGGCGGCAACGGCTGCACCCAGCCCTCGTCGAAGGCCTTGTCGATGATCTCCAGCTCGATCTGCTTGATCGTCACCGGGTCCTGATTGATACCGAGCACACAGGCCGGCTCACAGGGGGCCGGGCACAGCCGGCCGGTGAAGTCCGGGAAGTTGTTGGTGGCGTGCAGCCGTTCGATGGCGTCGCGCCACCGGTCCCTGCGCACCAGGTCATTCCACTCCGGAATCAGGTTGCCCAGCGGACATCCGTTGTGGCAGAAGGGAATACCGCAGTCCATGCAGCGAGTCGCCTGCTCTTGCAGGGTCTCGTTGTCGAACTCTTCGTAGACCTCGCGCCAGTCGCGCAGCCGCAGCGGGACAGGCCGACGCTTCGGCAATTCCCGATGCGTGTATTTCAGGAAGCCGCTCGGATCAGCCATGTGCGGCCGCCATGATCGCCTTGTCGACATCCGTGCCGTCACGTTCCGCTTCGGCGATGGCGTTCAACACCTTCTTGTAGTCGAGCGGCATCACCTTGACGAAATGCCGCTGCTGTTGTGACCAGTCACTCAGAATGCGCTGGCCGACAGCGGAATCGGTGGCATCAACGTGTGCCTGAATCATGCCTTGCAACCACTCGTAGTCATCTTCATCCAAGCTCTCGAGCTCGACCATCTCCGCGTTGAGATTCGCTGGGAATTCGCCGTTCGGATCGTAGACGTAAGCGACACCGCCGGACATGCCGGCCGCGAAGTTACGGCCGGTGCGACCGAGGACGACGACCTTGCCGCCGGTCATGTATTCGCAACCGTGGTCCCCGACACCCTCAACGACGGTGTGCGCCCCGGAGTTCCGGACCGCGAATCGCTCGCCGACGACGCCGCGCAGGTACGCCTCGCCGCTGGTCGCACCGAACAGGATCACGTTGCCGCCGATGATGTTGTCCTCAGCAACGTAGCCCTGCGGCGCGTTGTCCGACGGTCGAACCACGATCCGGCCGCCGGACAGACCCTTGCCGACGTAGTCGTTGGCGTCACCGTAGACGCGCAGGGTAATACCCCGGGGCACGAACGCGCCGAAGCTGTTACCCGCCGACCCGTCGAAGGTGATGTCGATCGTTCCGTCCGGCAACCCTTGACCGCCATAGGCTTTGGTGACCTCGTGGCCGAGCATGGTGCCCACCGTGCGGTTGACGTTGCTGATGGTCGTGGAGAACCGCACCGGCTTTCCGGAGTCCAGCGCCTCGCGGCTCATCACGATCAACTGCTGGTCGAGCGCCTTATCCAGGCCGTGGTCCTGACGCGAACTGCAGTACAGGTCCTGGTTCATGAACGCCGACTCCGGCTCATGCAGAACCGGGGCCAGATCCAGCCGGTGCGCCTTCCAATGGGCCCGTGCCAAGGTAGTGTCCAGCGCCCCGACTTGGCCGACGGCCTCGTTGAGCGTGCGGAAGCCCAACTGCGCCATGTACTCCCGGACTTCTTCGGCGATGAACATGAAGAAATTCTCGACAAACTCGGGCTTACCGGTGAACCGCTCGCGCAGGACCGGGTTCTGGGTGGCCACCCCGACCGGGCAAGTGTCCAGATGACATACCCGCATCATGATGCAACCGGCCACCACCAGCGGCGCTGTGGCGAAGCCGAATTCCTCGGCACCGAGCAAGGTAGCGATCATCACGTCGCGGCCGGTTTTGAGCTGGCCGTCGACCTGGACCACAATCCGGTCACGTAATCCGTTCAGCAGCAATGTCTGTTGCGTTTCGGCCAGGCCCAATTCCCATGGCGCCCCGGCGTGCTTCATGGAAGTCAGCGGGGTCGCACCGGTGCCGCCGTCGTGCCCGGAGATCAGCACCACGTCGGCGTGGGCCTTGGACACCCCGGCGGCCACCGTGCCGACGCCGTTCTCGGAGACCAGCTTGACGTGCACGCGCGCAGCCGGGTTGGCGTTCTTCAGGTCGTGGATCAGCTGCGCCAAATCCTCGATGGAGTAGATGTCGTGGTGCGGCGGCGGTGAAATCAGCCCGACGCCTGGAGTCGAATACCGGACTTTGGCAACCCAGGGGTACACCTTGTGTCCCGGAAGCTGGCCGCCCTCACCGGGTTTCGCACCTTGCGCCATCTTGATCTGGATGTCGGTGCAGTTCGTCAGGTAGTGCGAGGTGACGCCGAAACGAGCGGACGCAACCTGCTTGATCGCGCTGCGCCGCCAATCTCCGTTGGGGTCCTGCTCGAAACGCTTGACGTCCTCGCCGCCTTCACCGCTGTTGGACCGACCACCCAGCCGGTTCATCGCGATGGCCAACGTCTCGTGCGCCTCGGCGGAGATCGACCCGTAGCTCATCGCACCGGTGGAGAAGCGCTTGACGATTTCGCTGGCGGGCTCGACCTCCTCCAGCGGGATCGCGGGCCGTAGACCACCGCGGAACTTCAGCAGGCCGCGCAGGGATGCCATGCGCTCGCTTTGGTCGTCGACCAGACGGGTGTAGTCCTTGAAAATCTTGTACTGGCCGGTGCGAGTGGCGTGCTGCAGCTTGAAGACGGTCTCGGGGTTGAACAGGTGGTACTCGCCCTCGCGGCGCCACTGGTATTCCCCGCCCACCTCGAGTTCGCGGTGCGCCCGTTCGTCCGGGCGGTCCAGGTATGCCAGTGCGTGCCGGGTGGCGACGTCGGCGGCGATGTCGTCCAGGGTGATACCGCCGATCGGACAGCTCAGCCCGGTGAAGTACTCGCTGAGCACATCCTCGGAAATGCCGACCGCCTGGAACAACTGCGCACCGGTGTAGGACGCCAGCGTTGAAATGCCCATCTTGGACATCACTTTCAGCACACCCTTGCCGGCGGCCTTGATGTAGTTGCTCAGCGCGGTCTTGCGGTCGATGCCCTCGATGAGGCCACGGTCGAGCATGTCCTCGATCGACTCGAACGCCATATACGGGTTGATCGCCGCGGCACCGAAGCTGACCAGCGCGGCCATGTGGTGCACCTCGCGGGCGTCGCCGGTTTCCACCACCAGACCGACGTGGGTCCGCGTCCGCTCCCGCACCAGGTGGTGGTGCACTCCTGCCACGGCGAGCAGCGACGGAATGGGCGCCATCTTTTTGTCGGATTCGCGGTCGGACAAGATGATCACCCGAGCGCCGTCAGCGATCGCCGCCGACGCCTGCGCCCGCACCTCGTCGAGGGCGGCAGCCAGCCCGGCGCCTCCCTCGGCCACCGGGTACAAGCAGCGGATCACCTTGGAGCGCATGCCATGTGGGCGCCCGTTGACCTCGTCTTCGGGGTTGAGGTTGATCAGCTTGGCCAGTTCCCGGTTACGCAGAATCGGCTGCGACAGCGCGATCTGGTGACACGAGCGCTCGGTCGGCGTGAGCAGGTCGCGCTCGCCGCCGGTGGTGCCCTGCAGGCTGGTCACCACCTCCTCACGGATGGCGTCCAGCGGTGGGTTGGTCACCTGCGCGAAGAGCTGCTGGAAGTAGTCGTAAAGCATCCGGGGGCGCTGCGAGAGCACCGCGACCGGGGTGTCGGTACCCATCGACCCGATCGGTTCGGCGCCGGTGCGCACCATCGGTGCCACCAAGAGGTTCAGTTCCTCGTAGGTGTAGCCGAATGTCTGCTGACGCTTGACCAGTCGGTCGTGGGGCATCCGCTTGTAGTTGCCCTGCGGCAGGTCATCGAGCGGAACCAGGTTCCTGTCCAGCCATTCCTGGTAGGGGTGCTCGGCGGCCAGTTCCGCCTTGATCTCCTCGTCGGAGACGATGCGGCCCTGCGCGGTGTCCACCAGGAACATCCGGCCGGGCTGCAACCGCATCCGGCGGACCACCTTGGCCGGATCCAGGTCGAGCACACCGGCCTCGGACGCCATCACCACCAGGCCGTCTTCGGTGACCCAGATCCGCGAGGGGCGCAAGCCATTACGGTCCAGGACGGCACCGATGATGGTCCCGTCGGTGAACGTTATGGACGCGGGCCCATCCCACGGCTCCATCAACGACGCGTGGTACCGGTAGAAGGCCCGCCGCGCCGGATCCATCGACTCGTTGCGTTCCCAGGCCTCGGGGATCATCATCAACACCGCATGGGCCAGGCTGCGCCCGCCCAGGTGAAGCAGTTCGAGTGCCTCATCGAAACGCGCGGTGTCCGAGGCGCCCGGCGTACAGATCGGGAACAGCTTCTCGACGTCGGCTTCCGTCCCGAACACGTCGGTCTTCATCAACGCCTCGCGGGCGCGCATCCAGTTCTCGTTACCGGTGACGGTGTTGATCTCACCGTTGTGGGCGACGCGGCGGAACGGATGCGCCAGCGGCCAGGACGGGAATGTGTTGGTGGAGAACCGGGAGTGCACGATCCCCAGCGCGCTGGTCAACCGATCGTCTTGCAGGTCAAGGTAGAACGCCTTGAGCTGCGGAGTGGTCAGCATGCCCTTGTAGACCAGGGTCCGACCGGAAAGGCTTGGGAAGTAAACGGTTTCGCGGCCGGGCCCGTCTTGGCCCGGGCCCTTGGTACCCAGTTCGTGCTCGGCGCGCTTACGCACCACGTAGGCGCGGCGCTCCAGCGTCATACCGGATTCGCCCGCCATGAACACCTGGCGGAAGGTGGGCATCGCATCGCGCGACAGCGCACCCAGCGACGAGTCGTCGATGGGAACGTTGCGCCAGCCCAGCACCGTCAAGCCCTCGGCTTCGGCGATCTTCTCCACCGCCGCGCACGCGGTCGCGGCGTCCTTGGACGACTGCGGCAGAAAGGCGATACCGGTGGCGTAGCTGCCTTCGGGCGGCAACTCGAAGTCCACCACCTCACGCAAGAAGGCGTCCGGGACCTGAAGCATGATGCCGGCACCGTCGCCACTGCGGGGCTCGGCGCCCTGGGCACCCCGGTGTTCGAGGTTCAGCAGCGCAGTGATTGCCTTATCGACAATGTCGCGGCTACGACGGCCGTGCATATCGACGACCATGGCTACCCCGCATGAGTCGTGCTCGAACGCGGGGTTGTATAACCCGACGCGCTTGGGCGTCATATGCACCTGACCCTTCACCTGAACGTTATGCGCGGCCGTTAGCAGCGGCCCCGGCGAGGCTGCACCCGGAGGTTGCGGGCTAAGACCCCTTCGGTCTTGTCTCGATGGGCTGCGGCCCCAGGCGGATAAAATCCCATGAGGGATGTCCGTGCAGCTCTGCGCGGTGGCCTGGAACCAGTCTCGACAAGTCGTAAAACGATATGACAATACCCGCCTGACATGCCAACTTCGTCAAGTCTAGCCGCCAGCTGACAATGCCGTGAATTTCGCTGCGGCCGTACTTCCCCAATTTCACCAGCCCGCTGCTGGGAACCGCGAATTCCGCCCTAAGCGGCGGATATTCCGGGCGGGGACGGTCCCACGCAGCGGGCCGCGCCGAGTTTGCTGACGGGTAGGTCGCGGAACGTCGACGATGTTGCTGGCGCAGATATGAGCGTGTTCAGGGCCTAACCCGGGGCCCTGCGGCGGATCCGGGTGGGGCCGCGACGAGTTTGCAGGTAGGTACCTCGGCTGCGACAGGAGATACTGGAGCGATAGCGGTCACATCCGGCATCGCAGGTCGGAGCGTGGCGCTTATCACCTAACCCGCTCGCCGCCGCCGGGTCACCGGCGGCGGCGATCGACCGCCTGGCAGCCGAGGAGCCCATGAACGAGCGCGACGAATTCCTGCGGGACCGTCTGCAGCCCGAGCGGCCGAGCACCCCGGCGGCGGCCCCGTCCGGTCCCTCCCCTGCGCAGTCACGACCGACGTCTGCGGCGGCCCAGTGGCCCGCTCCGCGCCCGCCGTCGACTTCTGCTGGCCCACCGGCCCGGCCCCCCGCTCGGCCGCAAGGCTGGTCGCCGGCGCCTCCGCAACTCGCGCCTTCCTTCCGGCCACCGCCGGCCGCGGCACCGCAACCGTCGGCCCCGAGCAGTCCGCAGGGCGACGAGTTGCATGACCGCGGCTGGCGACGCGTGCTGCGGCTGGTCTCCTTCGGCCTGATCAACCTGGGCCCGTCGCCGGCCCAACAGCAGGAGGCCCGGTTCGAAGCCGCCATCCGAACCCGCCTGTACGGCAACCGCAAGGTCGGCGTGCTGGGCAAGGGCGGCGTGGGAAAGACATCGGTCGCCGCGAGCGTGGGGTCGCTGTTCGCCGCGCTCCGTCGGCAAGACCACGTCGTGGCAATCGATGCCGATACCGCCTTCGGTCGGCTCGCCAGCCGCATCGACCCGGCTTCGACGGGTTCGTTCTGGGAGCTCACCGCCGACAAGAATCTGCGGTCCTTCGACGATGTGGTGGCGCGGCTGGGCCGTAATTCCTCGGGTCTGCACGTGCTCGCCGGCGAACCGGCATCGGGCCCGCGCCGGGTGCTCGATCCGGCGATCTACCGGGAGGCCGCGCTGCGACTGGACCACCATTTCACCATCTCGGTGATCGACTGCGGTTCGACGATGGACGCACCGCTCACCCAGGAGGTGCTGCGTGACCTGGATGCGCTGATCGTGGTGTCCTCACCCTGGGCCGACGGCGCATCCGCGGCCGCCCGGACCATGGAATGGCTGGCGGATCAGGGCCTGACCACGCTGCTGCGCCATACCGTCGTGGTACTCAACGATTCCGACGGGCATGCCGACAAACGCACCCGGGCGTTGCTCGCCCGCGAGTTCACCGATCACGGCCGCCCGGTCATCGAAGTGCCCTTTGACCCGCACCTGCGGCCGGGCGGCGTCATCGATGTGATCCACGAAATGGCCCCGGCAACGCGGCGCAAGTTCCTCGAAGTCACCGCGACGATCGCCGGCTATTTCGCGACGCGCGCCGACGGCGCCGACGGCGAACGGTCGTCGGACAAGCCGGACTAAGCCCGCGCCGATGGGTCGGCGATCGCCTCGATCTTCACCACCCTGGACTCGCGGATCGTCAGCACGATGACGGCGAAGAGGCGGCGCTCGCTGAAGGCCAGCAGCACCGGTGCGCCGGCGGGACCGCTGACCAGAGTGACGTCCGGCCACAGGTAGCGCAGCAGGTTGGTGGCCACCGCGTCCGGACCGTGGTTGATCTGCGGCGGCGGTGCCGGGTCCGCGAGGACGGTGCCCACGCCCCACACCGTCGGATCCAAGACGGCGGCCAGCCCTTCGAGGTCGCCGTTGGCGCACGCGGTGATGAACTTCTCGGTGACCAACTGGTGTTCTGCCGACGCTACGTCGCTCATCTTCGGTTGTGCCGCATGGAATTTGGCGCGCGCACGGCGTGCCAACTGTCGGCAGGTGCCGACCGGCCGGCCGACGGTTTGCGAGATCGATTCGAAGGGGACGCCGAATACGTCGTGCAGCACGAAGGCGACCCGCTCGCCGGGACTGAGCCTGCGCAAGACTTCCAGCAGCGCGGTGCGGATCTCGTCGTCCAGAGTGACCCGCTCGGCCGGGTCGAGGTGGGCCGGTGCCGGTCGCTCGTTGACGTCACCCGGGCGCTCGTTACGGGCGCGCGCCGAGCGCACCTGATCGAGGCAGAGGCGGCTTGCCACCACGGTCAACCAGCCTCGGGCGTCTTCGATCTCGCCCGCCTCGGTGCGGGAGAATCGCAGAAAAGCCTCTTGCACAATGTCTTCCGCCTCGCCGACGTCGCCCAGCATCTGATAGGCGAGGTTGACCAGGTACGGGCGGTGACGACGCCAGGCCTCGCTGACCTGCTCGCCGGCTGACTGCGACTGGTTCATGACTCTTCGACGATCTGGTGAGACGAAAAGTTACGGATTCTGCCGATGTAACTTTCCCACCTTTTGCCCCGTCGTTTCAGCAGTGCAAGAAGTTCACGGAAGGAACAGTCCCATGACCATCGTCGTCACCGGTGCGACCGGCAATGTCGGACGCCCCCTCGTCACCGCACTGCTCGGCGCCGGAGCACGCGTGCGGGCGGTCACCCGACAACCCGGGTCGGCCGGATTTCCGCCGGACGTCGAGGTGTTCGGTTCGGCCACCGACGCCCTACCGGGTGCCACAGCGGTATTCCTCAACTCGCGGGCGCTCGGGGAGCAGTTGGAAGAAGTGGTGGCTCGATGCGGGGCCGCCGGCGTCAGCAAGCTGGTTGCGCTGTCGGCCATCAATGCCGACGACGACGACACCCGCCAGCCGTCCCGCTTCCGTGGCGACCGCAACCGGGGGGTCGAGCAACTCGCGATCGGCTCCGGCATCAACTGGGTAAGCCTGCGGCCCACCGTGTTCGCGACGAACTTCGCCGGCATGTGGTCCGCTCAGATCCGCGCCGGCGATGTGGTCGCCGGGCCATACGCCGCCGCGTCGACGGCGCCGATCGTGGAGGCGGACATCTCCGCGGTCGCAGCCCACGGTTTGCTTACCGACGAGCTTGTCGGACAGCGGATCCCGCTGACCGGCCCGCAGGCGTTCACCAACTCCGAACTCGTCGAGGAGATCGGCAGTGTCCTGGGCCGGCCGCTGCAGTACCGCGAGATCCCCACTGACGCGGTGCGCCAACGGTTTATCGAGCTGGGATTCGGCGCCGGATTCGCCGACGCCTACATGGCCATGCTCGCCCAGACGATCGACAAACCCGTGCTGGTCACCCACGACGTGGAGAAGATCCTCGGCCGGCCACCAATCCCGTTCGCGCGCTGGGTGTCCGAGCACCGCGACCTGTTCAGCAACGAGAAAGGAATATGAGATGACCCAACCGCGCCCCCCGCGCTACCTCAAGCCGATGAACAAATTCATGATGGCGGTGCAACGGCTCGGGATTCCGACCGGGCCCGCCATGGTGCTCACCGTCCCCGGCCGCAAGTCGGGCCAACCCCGCAGCACCCCGATGACGCCGTTCACTTTCCAGGGCGGCCTGTACGTGGTGGCCGGCTATCCCGGCGCCGATTGGGCGGCGAATGCCCGGGCGGCCGGCATCGGCACGCTCAGCCGGGGCCGACGGTCACGCTCGGTGCGGATCGTCGAACTCGCCGCCAGCGAGGCGCGCCCGGTACTGCGGGCATTCCCGACCGAAGTTCCCGTCGGGGTGGCCTTTGCGAAACGCTCGGGAATGGTGCGCGACGGAACGGCCGACGAGTTCGAAGCGCTGGCGGGGCGGTTAGCCGTGTTCCGCTTCGAGCCGGCGTAACACCCGCAAGCTCACCAGACGATGGCCGCCATGTCGCGATTGTCCGAACACACGCTGTGCACCGCGGCCCGAATGTCGTCGGCGGTGATGATCTGCAGATCTTCAACGGTCACCGGTTGGCCCGCGCGCTTTTGGGCTACGACTCGGGTGTCACGAAAACCCTCGGCGCGTTCGACGACATTGCGGGCGAACCTACCGTTCTGCATGGCGTCGATGCCATGGCGCCCGCTGGGAGTGGTGTAGTTGCGGATGGTCGTCGCCGCATCCAAGAACGTCTCGCGGGCACCCTCGTCGAGCAGGCTGGCCCGCGGCGTGGCGTAGCGGTGTGCGATCTCGACGATCTCTGCCGGCGAGTAGGACTCGAAGCGCAGCTTGCGGTTGAACCGGCCGGCCAAACCCGGGTTCACGGTGAGGAATTGGTCCACCTGGTCTTCATAGCCCGCCCCGATGAAACAGAAGTCGAACCGGTGGGCTTCCAGGGCAACCAGGAGTTGGTTGACGGCTTCCATGCCGATCATGTCCGGAGTGCCGTCCTGGTGGCGCTCGATCAGGGAGTAGAACTCATCCATGAAAATGATTCGGCCAAGCGACTTTTCGATCAGCTCGTTGGTTTTGGGGCCCGACTCGCCGATGAAGTGTCCGCAGAAATCCGAACGGCGCACCTCCCTGATCTCGGGGTGGCGCACGATCCCCATGCCGGCGTAGATCTTGCCCAGCGCTTCCGCGGTGGTCGTCTTACCGGTACCCGGCGGGCCGACCAGCAGCATGTGGTTGGTCTGCCCCTCCACCGGCAGGCCGTGCTCGAGGCGCATCATTCGCACTTCGAGCTGGTCTTCCAGCGCCGCGACCGCTTGCTTGACGGCGGCCAGTCCCACCTGCTTGGCCAGCAGCTTGCGCCCCTCGGCCAACAGCTCGGCCCGCCGGTCGGCTGCCGCGTCGTCGTCGAGTTCGTCACGGCTCTTGGCCGACGAGGCGTCCCACCGATCGGTGCGGCTGTCGATGGTTTGTTCGTCCGTCACGACCAAGTGCAGGTTCGGATCGGCCAGCGCTTCTTTGGCCGCCGGAGTCAGGACGCCGTTTATGGTGGCCTTCGAGAGCCAGATCTGGGCCTGATCCTCCTCGCGCAGCTGACGGTGCACCATCCCCCGCACGTACGCCAGATCGGCGACGAGCAGCGGGATGTCGGCCGGGCCGATCGACGCCGTCAACACATCGGCGTCGAAGCGTGACGACGACTGGTTGTGCCCGATCACGTCGACGCGGTCCAGCCAGTCCAGGGCAACCCGGCCATGGCCGAGGTGCGCGGCCGCGTGTGCGGCCAACGCGCAGATCGACGCTGTCACCGCCGACATGACGATGGCGTGCGCGGGCAGCTCCTCGGCGGCGGCCAGCAGCACGTCCGGCCAACGTTGGGTGCGGTACATCAGGAACGTGCGGGCCAACTGATGCCATTGGTAGTTGGTCCACGAGTCCAGCAGGTCGCGGTTGGCCAGCAGCTTGTCGGCTTCGGCGTACTCTCCGGCGATCGTCAACGCGGAGGACAACGCCAGCCCGACCTGTGAGGCGTCGGTGACGGTGATCCCGATGTAGGGGCCGAGCTGGATCTCCGCGGCCAGCGTCTGTCCGATGCGTGTGGTCTCGCGGTGCAGCCATTCGCTGGTGGCGTAAAGCTGCCGCAGCGACGCCAGATCGCTGTCTCCGCAAGCGATGCGCCCCAGCCACGCGTCGGCCATCGATGGGTCGGCGTCGGTGGCGGCGACGAACTCGGGCAACGCCGCCGCCCGGCCCTGCTGACGCTTGATTGCCATGGCCCGGTCGAAATGCCTTCGGGCAGTTTGCAAATCACCCATCACGTCCCCCATCCCGGGCAGCGTGGTGATGGTCGCCGGGGTGGCGGGCAGCCGTCTTTCGCCCGACCGCGCTGTGGCCGCGGCCGCTTCGTGCGCCCATCACACTGTGCCTCAAAACTTCGACCTGCTAGCTGCCGACCGTCATGCTGACCGGCTCGAGACTGACGTAACGGTTCTCGGCGCGGAACATGTCCATCTCGACAAGCCAATTCTTTCCTGCTGCACTGACGTTCAGCACGGCCGGGCTGATCTGCTCGATGATCACCTCGAAGCCGTGCCGTTGCCCCTCGGAGAGTTGCGCACCCGCGGGCGCGACGGTGATCACGGTCGCCGGTCGCGGAGTGGGTGAGATCGCCGCCTCGATGCCGCCTTCGGGCGCGCCGGGGTTGTTCCGCCGCGCGGCGTACTCGACGACACTGACGGTGGTCCTCGGCGCTGGACGTGAGCTGTTTACGACGCTGATCTCCGGCATCCGCACGCTGACCCAGCGGGACATGTCGCGGGTGTGCACGCACACCCGCTCGCCGGCACCGGCGGTGCGGATCACGATCCGTTTGGCGACCGGGTCGTCGGCGGCGACGAATACGCGCGACAGTTCACCGGCGTCGGTAACCGGCATCAGCAGCCGGTCGCCGTTGCTCAGTTTGCCGATCAGCACGCCCGACGGTCCGATCTCGGTGACCAGGTGCTCAGGCAGCGGACTGCGCCGCAATCCGCGCAGATGCGGGCGGGGACCGCACATGTTCGCGGCCGCCGCGGCGGCCTGCTCGCCGTTGAGCCGCCGCAGGATCACGCTGGGTGGCGTCGGCGCCGGCGTCGGCGTCCGCACTGTGATCGTCGCGGTGCATTTGGCGTACGGGTACACCGTCACGTTCTGGATCACCTCGTCGGCGCGCAGCGTCCACGCCTGGGAAAGATTGCGCGAGGTGATCGCCTCGGCCGGATACGCATAGGTGGTCATCCAACCCGCTTCTCCGCGGATGGCTTTCCATCTCTGGGTGGTTCCCGATACCGCGTCCCAGCCGAGCCGGCGATCGAGCTCGACGAGGTCGGTGGCGGTGGCCACCTTTGCCCGCAATCCGTGGCAGCGCAACAATCCTGCGATGCGCTGGGCGACCGAAATGGCCGCCGCGCCAACGGTGGTGCGCCAGAACAGGGCCTGGGCGTTGTCGATCACCGCCAACCGCATGACCAGCCACGTCTCCCGCCGGCCTGCGTAGGGCGGGGTACCGATCTCGGAGTCATACACCCGGGGGAAGTCCCCGATGGTGCCGTGCCGAGAACCGATGGTGACGACGCTGATCGACTCGAGCTGCAGACCCAGGGCTTGATGCAGCATCGGCACCAATTCGACTACGTCGAGCACGTTTTCGGTCTCGACGGTCACCGAACCGGTCACCATGGTGGCGCGATGCGCCCTGCCGAGCAGTTGCACGGCGACCACGGCGACGCCGTCTTGCACACGGACCCCACCACCGGATCGGTTGTTGGCCACAGTGATTGGAGCCGACCAGTCGATTGGGCGCCGGCCGCGCCGCCACAACACCGCCCAGGACCACGCCGGCTGACCCCACCAGCGTACGAAGATCAGCGCGACACCCACCACGATGGCGACCGCGGCGCCGATGTAACCGCCTACCAGCCAGCCCGCCAACGCCAGCACGAACACCACCCACACCCCGACCACCCGCCGGTTGCTGCCGCGGGTGAACCCGGTCAGGTCGGGCCTCATCGCGCCCTGCGCAATCGCGCCGCGATCGCGACCACCAGCACAGCGGCGGCGACGGTGCCCAAGAATCCGATGGCGATGTTGCGTGCCCGGTGGTCGGGCGGCGGCGGTGGCGGGGCAGGGGTGATAACCCGGCTCTGCGCTCCCGGCGGCATCCGATCGCCCGGCGGGATGTTGAAGGTCAGCGCGGCGACCGGGTCGACCAATCCGTACCCGACCTTATTGTCAACGCCGGCAGGCGGATTGTGCGCCGACTGCACGATCCGGTTGATCACCTGGTGTGCGCTGAGGTCCGGGTATTTCGCGCGGACCAATGCCGCGACGCCGCTGACGTAGGCCGCGGAGAAACTGGTTCCCCAGAACGGCATGTTCTTCTCGCCCGGCCTCGACGGTGGGTAGGCATTGACCGGACCGCCGCCTTGGGGGGACAGACCCATGATGTGAGTTCCCGGTGCGGCCACACCGACCCAGGGACCCGACATGCTCTTGTCGAGTGGGGCGCCGCTGGCATCGACGGCGCCCACCGACAGCACGTAATCGGAAAACCACGAGGGCGCCGAGACGATCTTGACCTGATGCCAGTCTCGCGGATCCGACGGATCCAACGCGTCATACATCGGGTTGTTGTTACAACCGGCCTCCCCATCGTTGCCCGCGGCCGCCACGATCACCGCGTCCTTGGCGGTGGACGCGTACCACAGCGCTGCGCCCAGCGCCCGCTGATCGGCCGGGGCCGCCGCGGGCAGGCACGCGGTGACCGAAATATTGATCACCTTCGCCCCCATGTTCGCGGCGTGAACCACCGCGCGCGCAACCGAATTCAGCGTCCCGGCCTTGACCTTCTCGTCCGAATTGGGATCTCCGGGCGGGGGGTTGACCGGTTCGAAGGCTCGGGATGATTGCCGAATCGAGATGATGGTCGCGTGCGGGGCCACACCCACCACCCCATCGGGCGCTCCCGGGGGAAGCGGCGGCACCGCGGGTTCGTCCTCGGTCTGCGGATCGGCAGGCCCGTTCGATGCGGCCGTGGCACCACCTCCCTCTGGGGCGTGCTGACTCCAGGTCGGTCGTGGGCGTGGCTGGCGCTGGTGGTCGCCGGACTGGTGGTGGGCATCTTCCTCACCCAGGGACGCGGATTCGCCGCCAAGTATCAGGCCGTCGCGCTCGTCTGCGGGGCATCCGCTGCGGTGTGCGCGGGAGTGGTCAAATACGCCGTCGCCGCGCCGAAAGATGCTATGACCGGGCTGATGTGGCCCGTGCTGGCAGTGGTGACCTTCGCCGCGTTGGGTTTGGCCGCAGCGCTTTTGGTGCCGGCCATGAGGTTCCGGCCGTTCATCCGCCTGACCGTGGAATGGGTGGAAGTGCTCGCGTTCATCGTCTTGCTGCCTGCGGCGGCGGCCCTGGGAGGGCTCTTCACGTGGATTCGCCACTGAGACGGGCGGCGGTGGTTACCGCCGCCGTCACACTGGTCGCGGTATCAGCCAATATCCCTGCCGCACTGGCTATTACACCACCTTCGGTGGATCCGGGACTGGTACCGCCGGACGGGCCG
>NZ_LZKU01000101.1 GCF_001672975.1 Mycobacterium sp. 1465703.0 | reverse complement strand
CCGGCGACCTGGCGCGCGTCGATGACGACGGCTACTACTTCATCGTCGACCGTTCCAAGGACATGATCATCCGTGGCGGCTACAACGTCTATCCGCGCGAAGTCGAGGAAGTTCTCTACGAGCATCCCGCGGTCCGGGAGGCGGCCGTCGTCGGCATCCCCGACGAGATGCTCGGCGAGGAGGTGGGCGCCGCGGTCGCGCTGACGTCCGGAGCCGAGGCGGACGCCGCCGCAATCAGGGACTTCGTCAAGGACCGCGTGGCCGGATACAAATACCCGCGGCGGGTCTGGTTCGTCGACGAACTGCCCAAGGGTCCGACCGGCAAGATCCTCAAGCGCAATATCGCGATCCCCGCCGAGAAATGACGGAATCTTTTGCATCACACAAGTTTTGGGCTACAGCTACGTGCGCGTCCACGTGACACCACACGACCGGCAGTTCGCGTCAATCCATGTGGTCGACCCACTTACCGTCTCGTCTCCTAGTCGTTAGATTCGTAATCTTCAGCCTGGGCCATAAGCGAGCCCAGGGGCGGCAACGCTGCCGGCACGCTAGGCGCTATATCCGCCGTCGATCCTCAGCACTGCGCCGGTGATGTAGGAGGCCTGCGGGCTGGCGAGGAAGACGACGCCGGCGGCAATCTCATCCGGCCTGCCGTAGCGACCCATCGCGGTGGTTGAAAGGAACGTAGATGCGGCGGGGCCATCGGCGGGGTTCATCTCGGTGTCGATGAACCCGGGCTGGATGATGTTGACCGTGATGCCACGGTGCGCCAAATCGCGGGCTGCGCCGCGGCTGTAGCCCTCAACGGCGGACTTAGAACCCGCATAGTCGGCCATCCCAGGGAAGCCCACTCGCGTTCCCACACCCGAGCTGATACTGATGATCCGCCCGCCATCCGGCAGCAGCGGGAACGCGGCCCGGATCGCAGCCACCACGCTGGTGTAGTTGATGGCGAGCTGGCGGTCATAGGCGGACTCGTCGGCGAACTCGCTGTCGATTGGGCCGGGGACCGAGGCGGCCGCGTTGTTGACCAGAATGTCAATCTTTCCGAAGCGCTCCACCACCCGCCGTATCAGGCCTGCAGCCTGTTCGGCATCGGCCTGGTCGGCTTGGAAGGCCTCCGCACGTACCCCCTTGGCTTGCAGGTCGGCGAGTGTGGCGTTGGCCCGATCCACCGAGGACGAGTAACTGATCGCCACGTCGGCTCCCTCGTCGGCCAGCGCCAGCGCTGAGGCTGCCCCGATCCCCCGCGATCCGCCGGTCACGATCGCGACCTTGTTGTCCAGCTTTCCCATGCGCTTCCTGCTTCCTAGTAGGTCTTTCCGCGGAGTTCTTGACCGCACGGTCCACAATAAGCATATTGGACCGGTCAGTCAAAAATCCGTATTCTGTGTCGTATGGCACGTCCGCGATCGTTCGATGAGAAGCAGGTGCTGACCGCCGTCCGTGATCAGTTTTGGGACGCCGGTTATGCCGCGACCTCGCTGGAAGACTTGATGCGAGTCAGCGGGCTCGGCAAAGGCAGCCTTTATGCAGCATTCGGTGACAAGCATCAGCTCTTTCTCCAGGCGCTGCGTGGCTACACAGAGGCCAGCCATGAGCATCTTCGAAAAGCGCTCACCGAGACTCCACGGGCTCTGGACGCACTTCGCATGCTCCTCGAGGCACCGACCGACGCCGATACGCGGCGTGGCTGCCTGATGGCCAACAGCACCTACGAGCTCGGTCATGCGGATCCGGAAGTTCTCGCCCACGCCCGCCGCACCTACGAGACGTCCACCGCACTGATCAGTGACTGTGTCGCCCGCGCGCAACGCGAGGGCGACGTGCCGGCCGAGGCGGATCCGATGGCGCTGGCACGGGCCCTCCTGGCCGCGCAGCAAGGGCTTGTGTTCATGGGCCGGACCGGGTTGGACACGGCCACACTCGCTGCCACGGCGCGATCGCTCGCGTCCCAACTCCTGCCGGATCGCTCCGGCGACTGAACCGACAGGCGCGAATTCAACCGTTCGCCCTGAACGCTGCCGTACCTCGCCGGATGTCATCGGAACCGATTCAGACACTGTTCGTTCACCCTGCTGGCCTACCTTGACGAGACGCAGCGTTTCGGGACGTGGGCTGAGGTTGTGATGCGGATAGTTCGGTTGGTCAGTTGCCGCAAAGATCCGTTGTCCCCACAGGCGCCCGTCGCTACCGCGCAGCCGATTCAATGGCGCTGGGGGATCGCCGTTTTCGCCTTCGGGCAATCCGGCCGCGCCACGGCACCGGCAACCATCGATTTCCGCATACCCAATCCACATGTCGGAAGGTGCCCACATGTATCGCCAGATCCTCGATCCGGTCGCTCACTCGCTGGCTTGGAGTTCACTCATGGCCGCCTTGCCGCTGGGAGCGCTGTTCGTGATGCTCGGCGTGTTGCGTATGCGAGCCTGGCTGGCGTCAGTTGTGTCCCTGGCCATCGCGATCGCGATCGCCGTCGCCGTTTACAGAATGCCTTTTGGCCAGGCGGCGCTGGCGGCCAGTGAAGGCGCCGCTTTTGGCTTCTTCCCGATCCTGTGGATCGTGATCAATGCGATCTGGGTTTACCAGATGACTGCGCGTACAGGGTATTTCGACGTTTTACGCCGCAGTTTCGCGACCGTCAGTGACGATCACCGCATTCAGGCAATCATCATCGCGTTTTCCTTCGGCGCGTTGCTCGAGGCGTTGGCAGGGTTCGGTACGCCCGTGGCGGTCACCTCGGTGATGTTGCTTGCCCTCGGCTTCAAGCCACTCAAGGCGGCGGTCCTGGCACTGGTAGCCAATACCGCGCCGGTCGCGTTTGGGGCGATGGCCACACCCATCATCACCTTGGCGAAGGTGTCCGGGTTGTCGACCGACAGCCTAGGCGCCATGGTCGGGCGCCAAACCCCCATCTTGTCCGTCTTTGTACCTCTGGCGCTGGTCGCCATCGTCGACGGCCGGCGCGGCCTCCGTGACACCTGGGGCGCGGCGCTGGCGGGCGGTGTGGTTTTCGGCCTCGGCCAATACGCCACC
>NZ_LZKU01000100.1 GCF_001672975.1 Mycobacterium sp. 1465703.0 | reverse complement strand
CTGAACAGGGGACGTCCCAGCCGGTGTATGCCTACCGGAACCAACTCGTCGCTGCCATACCTGGTGAGGTCGCGCCGGAGCAGGTCGAGGTATGCAAACCGCGTGTCGTGATCAGTCACGGCCAAAACTGCCCCTTACTCCGCATGCCGGTGGTCTCGCAATGACCTTAAACGTCAATTTCAGTCGTTAAAGCGTTTTGCAGTGTATCCGTCTCCTGCGGGTCAACGATTTCCCTCTGCCTCGGCCCCGGGGACGCAACCCCCCGAGCGAGCGAATTCCTCTAACAGGTCGACGGCGCGACCTCACCAGGTATGGCAGCGACGAGTTGGTTCCGGTAGGCATACACCGGCTGGGACGTCCCCTGTTCAGCACTCGCAACCTGATGCTGGTGCGCAAGCGTCCGTTCAACAAGCGAGCGCGTGATCTGGGCCTGGATTGGCCGGCGGACGCCTTGACGATGATTGGCATGCAGCGACTGACCAGTTTGCAGCACTGCGTTGAGACCATTTTGGAAGAAGACGTTCCGGGCGATCTAGTCGAGTGCGGTGTATGGCGCGGAGGGGCGTCAATCTTGATGCGCGCCGTGTTGGCCGCTTACGGAGACGAGAAGCGGTCCGTGTGGCTGTGCGATTCCTTCGCGGGCGTGCCACCCCCGGACACCGTCAATTACAAGGCGGACAAGGGGATTAGGCTGCACCGGCACGCGCGCATCCTGGGTGTGCCGGAAGCACAGGTCAGGGCGAACTTCGAGCGCTACGGGCTGCTCGATGACCGGGTTCATTTCGTTTCGGGTTGGTTCAAAGACACCCTGCAGGACGCCCCGATTGATGACATCGCCGTGCTGCGGCTTGACGGCGACCTTTATGAATCGACGATTCAAGCACTCGATGCGCTCTACCCGCGGTTGTCACCTGGGGGCTTTTGCATCGTTGATGACTACCACGCGATCAACGCGTGTGCGCAAGCCGTGACTGACTACCGCGCCCGGCACGGCGTGACCGCGGAGATCGTGGAGATCGACGGCACCGGCGTGCTGTGGCGCAAGCCCTGAAAGATCGCTGAACTCACGGTGCACGACCAGGTTTGCCCTCGGGCGGAGGATGGGCGAAACACGATCACGGCGAACCCGTCCCGTTGCCTGCGGACGCCGTACGCGCCGATGTTATGGTTGCCGCCGTGGCAACAGGGCTGACAGCCGGCACCCGCCTCAGGATGTGGTGGGTGCGCAGTGAATACTGGCTCGCACGTACTCTTTTGCCCGACGTGTATGCCAATGACGCGTTGATCACCTTCAACAACTTTCACGGTTTTCTCGATGATCCCGAGTTCCAGCGCGCCTACCGGCGAGGTGCCCGATCGCTCGGCAATGAGGATTGGTATCAGTGGCAATGGCGCGTACATGTGGGGCTGTGGGCGGCGGCCAGCGCCAGCCAGCTCGAGGGCGATTTCGTCGAGTGCGGGGTCAGTTACGGGTTTTTGAGCAGCGCCATCATGGAGTACCTCGATTGGGATCGGTTGGGCAAGACGTTCTACCTGCTGGACACTTTCGCCGGAATCGACCCGCGGTTTGTCACCGACAACGAACGCGAGGCCGGTGCGCTGGAGCTGAGCGAGGGGCATCTGCGCAACGGGATGTACGCCAACGGAGTCGACAGTGTGCGCGCCAATTTCGCGCAATGGCATAACCACCGCATCATTGTGGGCGCGGTTCCGGAAACCCTCGAGCAGGTCGATGCGCCGTCGGTGGCTTACCTGCATATCGACATGAACTGCGCTCCACCCGAAGTCGCTGCGCTGCGCTTCTTTTGGCCGCGCCTGACACCCGGTGCGTTCGTGTTGCTGGACGACTATGCGAACCGGGGCCGCGACGAGCAACGCAGAGCCATGGATGAGGTGGCGGGCGAACTGGGCGTGAAAATCTGCTCATTGCCCACCGGTCAGGGCCTACTTATCAAGCCGGCGCGTTGAGGCTCGGCGCCAGGCAAGCGAGATAGGCCTTCGCGCAACGGTTTCAGTGACCTGCACCCGCTCGGGGTGTGCCCGAAATCTGGCCCGGGCTCAAAGCGGCCGCCAGCCGCGTGAGTTCGATGCCCGCCGGTCGGCGGTAAACGTGCGGCGGCCTTCAGACTAGATGTACTTCCCGCGGCGCGTACAGGATCCACCGTCCACCGCTGTCGTGAAACAGATGCTCCTTCGCCATGATCTCGTCAGCATGGTTCCAGGCGAACAGCAATGCGTAGTCCGGGTAGGAGTTGGAGAACGCTTCGGGCGGGCACACCGGAATTCCCGACCCCGGTGTAAGACGCCCCTGTTTCTCCGGCGTCGAATCACACACGACAGGAACAAGATCCGAGCCGATGCCGCAGTAGTTCATAACCGTGGCGCTCCTCGACGTGGCGCCGTATCCGACGACGCGTTTGCCGTCGGAACGTAAGTCGCGGAGAAGACGGACAAGCTCGATGCGAATGCGCTCGATACCGGCGGCGAACCGGACGAACGTTGCCTCCTGGACAAATCCTTCGGCTTGCTCCTGGTCCAAGAAGTCAGCAATGTTTGCGCTTGTGTCCCTGGCGCCCTTGCGGGCGATCGTGTAGCGAATGGAACCCCCATGCAGAGGAAAGTGTTGGACATCGATCAGCGAAAAGCCGAAAAGAGCTGCCATCGCCTGCACCGAACGGACCGAAAATAAATAGATGTGTTCGTCGTAGATCTGATCGAAGTAGACGTTCTTCAGGATGTCACCGACGTAGCGATCCTCGATCACAAACAATCCATCCTGCGCGAGCAGCGAGTCGATCCCACGGAAAATCGAGTCGAGATACGAGATGTGGCTGATCGTGTTTGCTGAGTAGATGATGTCGGCTGGTCCGTGCTCGTCGCGGATTTCGGCGGCCGTGGACTCGTTGAAGAAATCCGTGCGTACGCTGAGACCTTGCGCACGGGCCACCTCGGCCGCGTCGGCGGCTGGATCCACCCCGAGGTGTCGTATTCCGGCGTTGCTAAGAGCCTTGAGCATGACACCGTCATTGCTGCCGATCTCAACGACGAACCCCTGATCCGGGCATGCCTCCACGAGGTGACGGGCGACGTCCTCGCCATGCCTGCGGATCAGTGAGGAACCAGACGCGCGGTATGGATAATCCGCGCGGTACATTTCGTTTGCTGGGACCTGATTGATCTGCTGCACCATGGTGCAAGACGCACAGATTCCGACCTCAAGTTGGTAGAACGGGATCTTGGCCGTTTCGCTAGGTGCGACAAAGGCATTGGAGACGGGTTGGCGGCCAAGATCGAGCACTTTACGAAGAGCGCCACCGCACAGGTTGCAGCTGCCATCGGTCAAAACGGCCGCCTATCTCGTAAATTGGTGTCATAACGAGCCTAGACCTACTTGACAGCGTTTCCCAGGTTTCTGAGATTTCACCGGGACTCACCGCTGCGGTAATAAGCAATTGGCGATGCCGGCAAACCCCCTCCTAGTTGAATGCTTTCCGACGTACGGCGTCTTCTAGAAGATCGGCGGTGTTTGTAACGCTTTCTGGGGCTTTGCTCATCCGGGCTGCGAGTTCGCGGGCCCGCATGGCGTATTCGTGGTTGAGGATCTGGCGCAGATCAGTGACCAGCGATTCTTCGGTGGTGGCCGAGACGCGCCGGGCGGTGCCCACCTTGAGTCGTTTGACCTGGGCTGCCCAGTATGGCTGATCACCGGTGCTCCAGAGGATCAGTGTGGGGATTCCGGCGCGCAGGCTTGCGGCCGTGGTGCCCGCGCCGCCGTGGTGTACCACCGCGCGGCATGCCGGAAAGACCGACGCGTAGTTTGCCGCACCCACCGACTTGACGCTGTCGTAATGTGGGACACCGCTGAAGTCCGTCCCGCCGAAGCAAACCAACGCTCGCTCGCCCAACCGCGCACAGGCCGCGCCGATCATTTCGACAGTGTCGGTTGGAGATTCGACCGGAATGCTGCCGGAGACGAAACAAACCGGCGGTGTTCCTGCCGCAATCCATGACGCGAGCTGGTCATCGTCGGTTGTGTTCAATTCCAGCGTCAGCGCGCCGACAAATGGGCGCTGCTTGCCCCATTTCGCCCATTCGGCCGCCAGCCCGGGGAACACTACCTCGTCATAGGCCTGGATTTCGAGCGATCCCCGTTGGGCCATCCGTTGCTGGGACCGACGTGTCGCCTTCGGTAAGCCGAGTTCGCGGCGCTGCGCGTCTTCAGCCTTTTTGGTTGCGCGCCAAAACAGCACCTCGATCGCCGCCATGGTCGACCGAGTCAATGGCGATGGGACCCTCGGGACAAGCTCACCGTTAGCCCGCATGGGGTAGTGGTGCAGCGCGGCCAGCGGAATGTCGTAATACTCCGCGACGTTGGCGGCGGCCTGCTCGAAATTCAGGCCGGTAGAGAGCAGGTCAGCTTCGTCCGCCAACGATTTCAGCGTCGTGCTCGCATCAGCCCAGTAGCGGATAATTGGCTCCCAGACTTTGAATATCGACCTGATTGGATTGCGGAAGACATCGGTCCACATATTCCGAAGGAATTCCTCGTCGAGGAAGTCCTGCAGCTTGGGGCCATAAGGAACGGCAGCAAGACCGATCGATTCGACGAAGCTCACCAGCTCCGGAGAGACAGCCAGGCGAACTTCATGCCCTCTGCGCAGCAGTTCGCGGCCAACGGCGGCGGACGGCTCGATATCGCCGCGAGTTCCGTAGCTCGCCAGGGCAAATTTCATCACGGATCCTAGCCTTGCAGTTGTGGTGCACCGGCGGCGTCAAGGGTACGGAAGAATCCAAAGCCTACTTTTTGGGTCATGGTGGTGGTGGTACTCCGTCAATTAGCCAGCAGCTTTACGCGGATTCACGAGTTTCCGGAAGGTCGTAATTGGCTCGGCGTCTCGCCAGAGGGCCCTCGTGATAAGCGGTCGGGCGATTCTGGATGCGCCTTCTAGCCCGTCTAACTAGTGTCTTGAGAACTTGAAGTCGATCCCATATATACAGTAAGCCAGTTGAATGATAAGCAACCCGGAGTCTCGCCTCCAGGCTGTCTAGGTCAAAGTTCGCTAGGACAGTCGCGGGATGAGTAAGGGGAGAGGTGAGCTCTTCGGCAGTCAACGCGGAGTAAACCCTGTCCCACTTAGTGTGGGTGTGAGTGGCATCCGCAGCGAAGCCGACATTGTGGACCAGGTTTCGGGCAGGAGTTGCGCAAAGACCCGAGTTTGCCCATATGCTGTAGACCCACCGCCAAGCCCACGTATCAACCTTATCGCGATAAACCATTTCAAGAATGGCTTCCCAATAATAGCGCTCGGTCATCTTCGAAAAGTACTGGTCGAAAAGCTTTCTATCTCTGATCGCCGGCCATTGGGTCATATTCATATCGTATTTTTCCCAGGCTCGTCGCCAAGTGGCCCAACCCCAATAGTGTGGATATCTTGAAAAGTAATAGCTATCCGCCGTTTCGGCGTGGCCAAACAGATGGTTGTTGCCGGAAATCATCATGACTCGCTCGTCTTCCTCGTAGCGATCAAGGAGTTCGGCGCAGTACGGGAAGAACGAGGGGGAGGGCACGCAGTCGTCCTCAAGGATTATCGCCCTATCGACTTGTTCGAAGGCCCAGGTTATTCCTGACGAGATGCGGTCGCGGATGCCCATGTTAGCTTCAGCAAAATTCCTGTGGACGTCGCACTCCCAGTCCACTTCATCGATGATCGCCCGCGTTGCTTCGCATTTCTCAGCCTCTTCGGGACGATTCGCGCGCGGACCGTCGGCAATCACGAAGAGCTTCTGCGGTCTTGCGGCTCTGATCGATTCAAAGGCCTGGCGGGCGGTGTCTGGGCGGTTGAAGATCATGAAGATTACAGGGGATGTCGTTGTCACAGTCCCATCCTTAAGGCCAGTTCAAGAGAGTCGGTTGCGTAATGGCACCTCAATGTGCCACGCAGAATACTCCGAAGTAATAGTTTCGGCTCAGGCTGGAACTCGTTTTCCCCGATCACTTGATGCAGTCTACCACTATGGACATTGGCTAAAAGGCGAAGACGCAACGGTAATCTGGAACCGATAGGCGTGAAGAGTCCACCTTTCTTAAGGACTCTGTATATCTCGGATATTGTAGCGGGAAGCCTCTCAAGCTCTATATGCTCAAAAACATCCTCGGACTGGTAGTTATCGACAGACTCGTCTGGGATGGGAAGCGGCTTGGCAACGTCATGGCGTATATGCCACTTGTCTTTTTTTCGAAGTGATAAACCTACCATTTTACTGCTGCGATATTCGGGCATGCCAGGAATGTCACCCGCATAGAGTTTGACGAAATTAAGTGACGATAGGTCGCTGAACTTCATGATCTCTTCCGTGCGCTGCGGTCAAGGGCATCGTAATGATAGTGGTGGACCAGCCTTGGCGGATTGGATTGGGTCGAGGCCTCGACTAAGCATTGCGCCTACGAGCCTCGCCGCACAGCGGAACGGGCCCGAGACGCGACGGGCGGGCCCGGCAGAAACAGAGGCGTTGGTGCCATGCTTGGCGGGGTCGTTGGCGAATGCTCGCATCTACTTTTACCTGCCTAGATCCTGCCCATGCCGTAATACTCGAAGCCCTCATCCCGCATGCGCTGCGGGTCGTAGATGTTTCGCCCGTCGAATACGACGGAGCGGCGCATGGCCGATTTGACGCGCTGCCACGACGGCCGATGAAACTGTTTCCACTCCGTGAGGAGAAGCAGCGCGTCGGCGTCCTCGAGAGCGTCGTACATGCCGCCGACATACTCGATCGACTCCCCGAGCGCCTGTTTCGCCTGTTGGGTTCCTTCGGGATCGAAGGCGCGCACCAGCGCCCCCAACTCGATCAAACTTTTAGCGATGACGAGGGAGGGAGCCTCGCGAACGTCATCGGTCCGTGGCTTGAAACTGAGTCCCCAAAGCGCGATCCGCAGACCTTGCAGATTTTTCGTGGGGGATTCGCCCCCGAAACGGGAGATGACCTTGGACACGAGGGCCGTCTTCTGTCGGTTATTGACCTGCTCGACCGCGCGCAGCAGAGGCATGTCCGACCCCAGACCGTCGCCGGTGTGTAAAAGGGCCTGAACATCTTTCGGCAAGCAAGAACCACCGTAGCCGATCCCGGGGAATAGGAAGTCATAGCCAATGCGCTTGTCGGCCCCGATCGCCTCCCGCACTGCGGAGATATCGGCGCCGGCCTTCTCGCACAAGTTTGAGATCTCATTGATGAAGGAAATCTTGGTCGCGAGGAAGGAGTTGGCCGCGTATTTTGCCATCTCGGCGCTCCTGATATCTATGACGATAAGGGGGTGGAAAGTGCGCAGGAACGGCTCGTAGAGCTCTCGCATGATATCGAGGGCGCGCTCGGAGTCAGTCCCGATCACCACGCGGTCGGGCTGCATAAAGTCGGCAATTGCCTTGCCTTGCTTGAGGAATTCGGGGTTGGACACCACATCGAACTCGTGCTTGGCCTTCTTGCTGATGATCGCTCGAACTTCGTCGGCAGTGCCGACGGGCACGGTCGACTTGTTGACAACGACCTTATAGCGGTCCATATAGGTCCCGATATCCTTCGCCGCGGAGTAGACGTGGGTGAGGTCAGCCGCACCGCTCTCGCCCCTGGGCGTGGGGACGGCGATGAAGATCACATCCCCGTGCTCGATTCCACGACTCAGGTCGCTCGTGAAGTCGATGAGCCCGTTCTCGCGGCTCCCTTCGATCAGCTCAGCCAGGCGAGGCTCAAAGATCGGGACGCTCCCCGCGAGCAGAAGGTCGATCTTGGCCTGGTCGATATCGACGCAGACGACGTCGTTGCCGCTGTCCGCGAGGCAGGCGCCGGTGACTAGGCCGACGTAGCCCGATCCGATTACCGAAATCTTCAAGATGATTCCCTTCACGTCCCGATCGGTCGCCGCCCATATTGCCGTAACCGCGCACGGCGCATGCGCGATTTCCATATCGCGTTAGTCAACAACCAGCGCGGTTCCAGGATGCGGTCGAGAGCCGCGATACCATCTTTCGGCTGGACTGGCGCTCGACGCTGCGACAACCCCGCGAAGGCGAGAACCTGGCATGAGCCCGATCGAGGAAACGATTCCACAGTCAAAGACTTTGTGGAACTGGGCTGTCCGAGTTGCGGCGAGCATAGCCTTCGGGTCTTCGAACTGCCCAACGATCGATGCAGGTCCGTGCAGCTTTGATTGGCCACAGCTTCCGTGCGAACATGTCCAGAAGTCAAGGCAAGCCAACGGAAACGTGTGGTCAAATGACGGGGAGGTAGACGTTGGTGTCATCTGCTCCGACCGTTTCGGTGATAACGATTTCGCTGAATGACCTCGACGGGCTGAAACGCACTGTGGAGAGTGTGCGAGCCCAGCGCTACGCCGGACGCATCGAGCACATCATCATCGACGGTGGATCAGGGGATCCCGTCGTGGAGTATCTGTCCGCGTGTGAGCCTAGCTTCGCATATTGGCAATCCAAGCCCGACAACGGAAGATATGACGCGATGAACCAGGGCATCGCCCATTCGTCGGGGGATGTGTTGTGGTTCATGCACTCTACGGACCGCTTTTCCGATCCGGACGCGGTGGCCTCTGTTGTGGAGGCGATCGCGAGCCATGGGTCAATACGCGACGTCTGGGGTTACGGGAAGAACAACCTGGTGGGACCCGATGGGAGCATCCTTTTTCCGCGCCCATATGGCTACATGCCCTTTACGTTGCGAAAATTCCTCCTTGGGGCGACGGTTGCGCACCAAGCGACGTTCTTCGGGGCGTCGCTGGTAGCGAAGTTGGGTGGCTACGACCTTGACTTCGGGCTTGAGGCGGATCAACTGTTTATCTACCGGGCCGCGCGGCTGCAAGCTCCAATCACAATCAACCGGGTGGTGTGCGACTTCGACGTCACGGGACCAGGTTCGACACAACCTATTCGTGAACACCATCGGAATATTCGCCGGCTGTGGGACTTGTACGGCCAGTACCCATTAGGCGGGCGGCGGACGTCGTGGGCGTATCTTTGTTTGAAGGAATACGTAGTAAGGGCAGATCTCGCGGCGTTCAATGCGTTTAAGTCCCTGCGAGCGAAGTTTCCCAGGGGTAACCGGGCATGAGCTTCGTCGACGTAGAGTGAGATGCGCGTCAGTTGAACCGGGTGAGTGCCTGGCCTTGGCAACGTGAGCTGGTCGAAGGCGGCAGATCACGACCACGTGCAGCGAAGAACGACGGCGCAATTATCATGCCCGTAACAGCAAGTGGAAACTGCGCGAGATCAATTCGTGCGGCGAGTTTGTCCTGTACTTTGAAACGTGGCAGAGCGGCGGTCTTCTGGCCACGTGCCATACCGCGTCAATTGGGCTGTATGCCTCGCCTTGCAGCACCACGGGGAGTGAGACCGCCACGATGTTGGGGCGCCGGACATGCGGTGACGACGATGCACTGACGGGAGCGGGAATCCAGTGAAGCGAGCAGTGATAACCGGAATCACCGGCCAGGACGGCTCTTACCTCACAGAACTCCTGCTGAGCAAGGGGTACGAGGTCCATGGTCTAATCCGTCGAGCTTCGACGTTCAATACGTCGCGAATTGATCACCTATATGTAGACCCTCACCAACCGGATGCACGGCTGTTTTTGCACTACGGTGACCTGACCGACGGGGCCCGTTTGGTTACCCTGCTCAGCACCATCGACCCCGACGAGGTGTATAACCTTGCGGCGCAGTCACATGTGCGTGTCAGCTTCGACGAACCGGTGCATACCGGCGACACCACGGGTATCGGATCGATCCGGCTTCTCGAAGCTGTCCGCCTTTCCCGAGTGAATTGCCGTTTCTACCAAGCGTCTTCGTCAGAGATGTTTGGCGCCTCGCCGCCACCGCAGAATGAGCAGACACCGTTCTATCCAAGGTCACCGTATGGCGCGGCGAAAGTCTACTCGTACTGGACGACGCGAAACTATCGAGAGGCTTACGGGCTGTTCGCGGTGAACGGCATCTTGTTCAATCACGAATCGCCAAGGCGTGGTGAAACATTCGTGACTCGAAAAATCACGCGAGCCGTCGCCCGCATCAAAGCCGGTGTCCAGTCAGACATTTACCTCGGCAACCTCGACGCGGTCCGTGACTGGGGATATGCGCCCGAGTATGTCGAAGGGATGTGGCGGATGCTGCAAGCTTCTGCCCCCGAGGATTTCGTTCTGGCGACGGGCCGGGGTTTCACCGTACGCGACTTCGTCCAGACCGCTTTCGAACATGCCGGGCTCGACTGGGAGAAGTACGTAAAGTTTGACGAACGCTATCTGCGGCCCACCGAGGTGGATTCACTGATCGGTGACCCGACCAAAGCCGCTCAATTGCTCGGGTGGAAAGCTTCCGTACACACGGGCGACCTGGCGCGGATTATGGTGGACGCCGACATCGCCGCATTGGAGTGTGATGGTAGGCCATGGATCGACCAGCCGATACTCCCCGGTTGGAGCTGAGCAGCAGTATGAAGACCTCAATCGGCGCGCTTGATCGCGCGACGCCCGTCTATATCGCAGGACACCGCGGGCTGGTCGGATCCGCCTTAATACGCAAGTTCCAGGCCGAAGGATTCACCGATCTTATCGTCCGCTCGCGGTCAGAAATCGACCTCACGGATCGTCCCGCAACGTTTGACTTCGTGATGGCAGCAAAGCCTGAAGTCATAATCGACGCCGCAGCACGGGTTGGCGGCATTATGGCGAATAACACCTATCCTGCTGACTTTCTGTCCGAAAACCTGCAGATCCAGACCAACTTGCTAGATGCGGCAGTAGCTGCCCGCGTACCGCGATTGTTGTTTCTCGGATCTTCGTGTATCTATCCGAAGTATGCTCCGAACCCGATCCACGAGAGCGCCTTATTGACCGGTCCTCTGGAGCCCACCAACGACGCGTACGCACTCGCCAAGATCGCTGGCATCGTCCAGGTCCAGGCGGTGAGACGCCAATATGGTCTGGCGTGGATCTCTGCTATGCCAACCAACCTGTATGGACCGGGCGACAATTTTTCCCATTCGGGCTCGCATCTGCTGCCGGCGCTCATTCGCAGGTATGAAGACGCCAAATCTAGCGGCGCGCCGGAGGTGACCAATTGGGGGACCGGTACTCCACGGCGTGAAATGCTGCATGTTGATGATTTGGCGAGCGCGTGTCTATTTCTTTTGGAACACTTTGACGGACCGAGCCATGTAAACGTGGGCACCGGTATCGACCATTCGATCAGCGAGATTGCCGAAATGGTCGCCACAGCTGTGGGCTACAGAGGTGAGACTCACTGGGACTCAACGAAACCGGATGGGACGCCACGTAAGTTGCTAGATGTCTCGGTCCTACGGGCGATGGGATGGCTGCCCAAGATCAAGCTGCGGAGCGGCATTGACGAAACGGTGGCGTGGTACCGCGCGAACGCCGACGCGGCGAGGAAGTAAATTGCCTCACTATTTGCCTAGCCACGCGTGAGGCTTTTTTCACACCGGTCCGGGTCGGGTGTGTCGGCTGCGCCACATGGCCGGCAAGACAAATGACCGTGTGTGATGGTACGCCGTCGACAGCAGCGCGGTGCCGAGCGCTCTAGTGCCGCACAGCGATTCACCACAACGAATGCTGTCTCCTGCGACACACTCGCGTGCTATTGTTGGCGCGGTGGATTTCCTTAGCAATCTTCGCTTGATGGCTCGTAACGTCAGTACGGAGACGCTGCGGCACTTCGATCGTAAGCGCCTGTTGGTGAATCAACTCGAAGCGCTGAAAGTAAATGTCGTTCTTGACGTCGGTGCCAACTCAGGACAATTCGGCACCGCATTACGCCGCGCAGGATACACGGGGCGTATCGTGTCATTCGAGCCGCTGTCAGGGCCCTTTGCGGTCCTCCAGCGTAAGGCCGCTGCTGATCAGTTGTGGGATTGCAGGCAATGTGCGTTGGGTGATGCCGATCAAACGATCACGATAAATGTGGCGGGCAACGCCGGCGCAAGCAGTTCCGTCTTGCCGATGCTGAAAAGTCATCAGGATGCCTTTCCTCCGGCGAACTATGTAGGCACCGAACAAGTGCCAATAAATCGGCTTGATTCCGTTGCCGCAGAATTTCTAGAGCCAGCCGATGTGCTGTTTCTCAAGATCGACGTTCAAGGTTTCGAGAGACAGGTGCTCGCCGGTGGTATGCAAACGGTGAACGACCGCTGCGTCGGTATGCAACTCGAACTGTCTTTCATACCGTTGTACCAAGGTGACATGCTCATTCACGAAGCGGTCGGACTTGTGTATTCCTTGGGCTTCAGACTGACGGGCTTATTGCCCGGTTTCACGGATCCCCGCAACGGTCGGATGTTGCAGGCCGACGGAATTTTCTTTCGTGGCGACGATTGAGGGCAACTGCACATGGGTCCTTCGAAGATGAAACGACTGGCGTGGTCGAGCGCCCCGGCCGGAGCGCTTAAGTCGAGAGGAGACGGAAGAAGCGGAACACTCGGCAGCCCGCTGCTAACGTCACTATTACCATGACCGCGCCAGCCTTTTCGATCATCATTCCCACATTCAACGCAGCGGCGACGTTGCGTGCCTGCCTCGAAAGCATCGCCCACCAGACTTATAGGGATTTGGAACTGGTCCTCGTCGACGGTGGCTCGACAGACGAAACCCTCAACATCGCATACAGTTTCGGCCCCAATTTCGGTGCACGCCTGGTCATTCACAGCGGCCCTGACGGTGGCCCCTACGAAGCTATGAACCGCGGAGTTGGCATGGCCACCGGCACGTGGCTAATCTTCCTGGGCGCCGACGACACCCTCTACGAACCGGACACTCTGGCCCGTGTGGCTACCTTCATCGGCGACCACGAGCGCAGCGATCTGGTATATGGCGATGTAATTATGCGTTCAACGGGGAGTCGCCACGCCGGCGCCTTCGACCTTGACCGTCTCCTGTTCGAGACGAATCTGTGCCATCAATCGATCTTCTATCGGCGCGAGATTTTCGCCGGAATCGGGCCCTACAATCTGCGATACCGTGTTTGGGCCGACTGGGACTTCAATATTCGCTGCTTCTCTAACCCAGCACTGATCACCCGGTACATGGACGTTGTCGTCGCGCGATACAACGACATGACGGGGCTTAGTGTGAGGAAAAAAACGGATAAGGAATTCAGAAAGCGCCTGCCAATGTACTTCTGGGTCGCAGGCTGGGAGACCTGCAGCCGCATGCTGGCATTCTTCAAATATAAAGAGAACCGCCGACTGGCATTACGTGCGCTGCTAACGAGGTACAGGTCCGTATCCAGGACCGAGCCGCACGACCCTAGAGCAAGCTCCATGTCGGAGACCCCTAGATTTGAGGGAGCTTGCATCCCGGCGCCAGGTGAGGATTGAACTGCTGTCGGCGTGGGGGAAGACTGACCAGGCCCTGACCATAGGATGAATTGGACGCTGACGACGCTGACGAAATGATGTCGGTGGAGGATTGGGCTGAGAACCGCCGCCGATTGCATCCGGTCGGAGAAGTGTCGATCATGCCTACGCGGCGGCGACCTTGGGTAGAACATGTACTGCAGCCGTTGTAGTTGCTGCCGGCGCCGCCGTAGCACGGATGCTGACGGTGAGGAAGTTGTTATCCCCCAGGCTGTTTGGTGTGTTGCCGGAGCACTGCTGCCGCGCGTTTTGGGACATGACAGCATCGTTAGTCCCTGGTAGCGCCGTCGGTGGGTCTGGAGGCGAAACCAGTCGCCGTAGGCGGCCATGATGGTGCAGTGGCCGTGAAAAGTGGGGGTGGGTGCGGCCATTGTTGCTCTTTCGTGAGCGAGGGTTCGTAAGATGCGCGGAATGGGAATGGTGGACAGGCTTGGCCAGGCGTTGGAACGGTATCGAAAGGGCTCTGAGGAAAACCCGTGGCAATGGCGCGGCCTGGAGTTCGTAGTTGAACCCCGATCAGCCATCGCCCATGAGGTGCGCCGGAACGGCGCTTTCGAGTCATCGGAGATCGACATCGCCGCCGCCCTCTATCTCGCGCACTATAAGGGGCGTTGCATCGTGGATGTCGGCGCGAACATCGGGTTGCATAGCGTGGCTTGGTCCCACCTGGCCCCGGTGGTGGCGTTGGAGCCGGCGCCCGCCACATTCGCCCGACTAGAAGCCAACGTGGCCGCCAACGGTTTGCAAGACCGCATTCGCCGTATCCGGACGGCTGTCAGCGACACCCCCGGAGAGGCGGATTTTTTCGTCACCGCAGACAGTGCGTTCAGCTCACTCAAAGACACTAAGCGCATAGCGGTCACCGATCGTGTCCGTGTTCCAGTAACAACCCTGGACAAGCTGGCCGCCGAACTCTCCCCCGTCGGGCTGTTGAAGATCGACGTTGAAGGCTTCGAACGTTCCGTGATCGCGGGCGCCGGGGACCTCCTGCGTCGCGACTTTCCGGTGCTTTTCGTGGAAATCTACGGGGGCACCGCATCTAACCCTGACCCCGAAGGCACCATTGCGGACATCTGCGCCTTGGGTTACTCGCCGCTCGTCTACGGCCGCAACGTGGGCGTCGTGCCCTATGACGGCCATCGAGACGACCGATACAATTACTTCTTCGTTCCAGCGGTTAGATGATCAGCATGTCGAGCGTGCCACGCGCCCGACGCCGGTGACGTCGAGGCTGACCGTGCGCTGGCGGTGGCATGACATATCCGCTGGGTTGACTGATCCTACGCTGGTCGTCCGGTACATCGACATCGCGCAATAAAGCGCTTACGCGCCAGATTCGGCAGCTTTTCGATAGCCGCGCACGGCGATTGGCATGAACACGGCGAACAACACCACCGCCCAGACGAGCGTGATTGCAAAGGGCAACATGATCGGACCTCCGTGCGCCAGTGCCCGCATTGTCTCGATGGGCGGCGAGATCGGTTGCATGCGGATCAACGGCCGAACCCAAGCCGGGAACAGCTTGATTGGACTGGCACCGGTATTTATAAAGGCCAGCGCAACTGTGGCGCCCAGCAGCCAGGTCATTGCGGAGCGGCCATTGTTGCGGATAGCCATGGCCATCACCAGGGCCGTAAATCCGGTCACCCCGATCGACGGAATCAGAAGGAAAAGCAGTACCGCCGGCCACCCTTGAGTGAAGCGCAGCCCCATTCCCAACCCGATTACTGTGATCAAGGTGGTGCCGATGAACGCGCGCAAGACCTCAGCAGTCACCCAACCGGTGATCGCGCTTGCCCGGTGAATCGGCAGCACCCACATCCGGCTGAGTAGGCGCGACTCGCGGTCCGCGGTGATGCCGACCGAGCCACCTAAGACGCCGAACAGCGCGGATATCACCGCACACATGGGGACCACGCCGTAAACGCTCTCGATGCCGGTGACCTTGCGCACCTGCTCGCCCAGCACAATTTGGTAGCAGAACAAGAGGAAGACAGGCAGCAATAGCGACCCCATCAGCACCGATTCGTCACGCCGCCACCGGAGCAGGAGTCGGCCGGTCTGCACCCAGCTTTGGGTCAATAGCGAACCCTGCGGCTCAACGCGGTGCGCCACTAGCTGCGCCTCTGCATCCGCAGCGTGATCGCGCCGAAGACCAACACCATGCCCACACACCAGGCCAAGGTGGCGGCCAAGTTGCTGAGTACCACCTTTCCGGTGGCCAGGCCGCGCAGGGTTTCGGCGAACTGTGAGACCGGCTGGTTGCGCACGTATGGGCGCACCCAGCCGGGAAAAGTTTTCTCGGGGGCGATTCCGGTGGACATCATGAATAGCAGTAGCTGGGGGACAAACAGCAGGTGGCTGGCCCCCTGAACTGTTTTGGCGCGCGATCCCAGCGCGTCGGCGCCCAGCGTGACGGCCAGACACAGCAGCAAGGAGATAACTAGGAACGCCGCCGCGTAGCCGAGTCCGCCGGTTATCCGGAAACCGAAGGCATAGCCGGCGATGAGGGCGACCACCAGACACAGGAGGCCCCGCATCAGGGTGGCCACCGTGCGGGCGGTGACTGTGGCGGCCGCTGCGACCGGCAGGGTTCGCATCCGCTCACCGATGCCATACAGGTGGTCGCGTGCTGCACGATCCGCGGTCATCAGCCCAACGAAAATCATCGACTGGGTAACCACCGCGGGTAGAAAGTACTGCGTGTAACTGATGCGCCCGGTGTCGATCAGGCCGTGCAACGCCACGCTGAACCCGACCAGATAGAACGCGGGGGAGAGCATTTCGATGACCATCTCGCCGTCGCGCGCCGCCGACTTCAGCGAACGCTCGGTGAGGGCGGACAGGGCACTCATGACCGGGTGACGGCTCGCTCGGTGAGGTGCAGGAAAGCTTCGTCGAGCGACGGTTTGCGCAGCGAGATGTCGGCAAGTTCGAGCCCGAGCGCGTCGACCCGGCGGAATACCTCGATCAGCGTGGCGACCCCGTCAGGGGCGAACACCGACACCGAACCCGCGTCGTTGTCGATCTCGATTCCTTCGAGGCCGGTCAGCGCCCCCGCGACCCGAGGCAGGTCGGCGGGATTCGCCGGGCTCACCTCGCAGTAGCTGGTGCCCACTGCGCGCTTGAGCTCTTCGGAGGTGCCGCTGGCAATCACCTGCCCGTGATCGATGACAACGATCGAGTCGCTCAGCAGATCAGCCTCTTCCAGATACTGGGTAGTCAGCAGCACGGTCATGCCCTGCACAGTCAGCGAACTCACCAGGGCCCACACGTCGCGGCGGCTGCGTGGGTCCAGCCCGGTGGTCGGCTCGTCGAGGAAGAGCACCTTGGGCGGCACTACCAGGGCGCTGGCCAGGTCGACGCGCCGGAACATGCCGCCGGAGTAAGTCGACAGCCGTCGGTCGGCGGCAGCGACGAGGTCGAACCGTTCCAGCAGTTCGTCGGCACGGGCCTTCGCCTGCCGGCGATTCAATCCCCGCAGCCTGCCGAACAGCACCAGGTTCTCCCGGCCGGTCAACATGGGGTCCATCCCGGTGAATTGCCCGGCCATCCCGATGCTGGCACGTACCTCGGAGGCCTGGCGGACGACGTCGTGCCCGGCGACGCTGGCCCGGCCCGAGCTGGGCCGCATCAGCGTGGAGAGGATGTTGATCGTGGTGGTCTTGCCGGCGCCGTTATGGCCCAGCAGCCCGCACACCGTTCCCGCCGGAACCGAGAAGTCCACGCCGTTCAGCGCGAGTGTGTCACGCCCGAATGTCTTTGTGAGGCCGACAACCTCAATCGCCAAAGGGCTCACGGTAGGAGTATTTCACGGTGCGAATGGGCATGTTCGGGGTATTGGTGGTTAGCGATTTGTGGGATGGCGTACGCCTTTCCTCGGTGGTTGTGCCCCAAATCTGTTCGCAGCGGGGGAGTTCCGAATGTGCGGGGCGAAATCATTGGCGTCCAATCTGTCTCGCCGCGTTTTCGCGGAGGGCGTTGACCGCCTGACTACCCGGGCAATGGCAAACGACGAGCACCAACTAGACGGTCGGCCTGGCGACCGGAATTTCGGCTGTGTCGGCGTCTGCGTCGTCGTCTTCGTGTAGCAAGGTTCGTACCGAATGGCGCGTTCCTTTGGAGCGAAGCAGCGGGCTGGCCGGTCGTGGCCGAACCAATTGCGGCCACCAGAACCAGCGCCCGAGCAGCGCGGCGACGGTCGGCGTCATGAACGAGCGCACGATCAGGGTGTCGAAGATCAGACCCAGACCGATGGTGGTACCGACCTGGCCGATGATGCGCAAGTCGCTGACCACCATCGATGCCATGGTGAATGCGAACACCAGACCCGCATTTGTCACGACTTTACCGGTGCCGCCCATCGCACGAATGATGCCCGTATTGATGCCGCCGGCTATTTCCTCTTTCATACGGGACACCAGGAGCAGGTTGTAGTCCGACCCGACGGCCAACAAGACGATCACAGACATCGGGAGCACCATCCAGTACAGCTTGATGCCGAAGATGTATTGCCAGATCAGCACCGACAAGCCGAACGAGGAGCCCAGCGACAGCGTTACCGTGCCCACAATGACAAGGGCGGCAATAAAACTTCGCGTCAGGATGAGCATGATGATGAAGATCAGACAAAGAGCACCGACGCCCGCGATGAAGAGGTCGTAGGTGGAGCCGTCCTGGAAGTCCTTGAAGGTCGATGCGGTACCGGCGAGGTAGATCTTGGCATTTTCCAGCGGCGTGTTCTTCAACGCTTCTTCTGCCGCCGTCCTGATCTTGCCGATTCGATCCAGGGCTTCAGGCGACGCCGGATCGCCCCGATGCGAAATGATGAGGCGAGCGGCCTTCCCGTCCGGCGACAAGAATTGGCTCATTGCCTTTTTGAAGTCCGGATTGTCGAAAATGTCGGGCGGCAGATAGAACGAGTCGTCATTCTTGGATTGGTCGAACGCCTCTCCCATGGCGGTGGCGTCGTTATTGTTGCTATCCATCTGGCCGATGATCCCGGACATAGTGCTGTGGTTGGTAATCATCATGTTCCGCATGTCTTCCGACATCGCGATCATCGGGGGGTACTGCTCGAGCAGCTGCGGCATCAGCTGGTCCATATGATCGAGATCATGGAGGAGATATTGGATTTTGTCGCTGAGTGTATCGACGCCGTCGAGCGTCTCGAATATGTTCCTCAATGACCAGCATATCGGAATGTCGTAGCAATGCTTTTCCCAGTAAAAATAGCTGCGGAGTGGACGCCAGAAATCCTCGAAATCGGCCATTTTGCCATTTAAATCGGCAAGAACTTCTGCCATCTCATGGGTCTTGGTGATCGAATCATGGGTAATATCAGTCATCTGCTTCTGCAGTGAATAGATGCGCTTCATGATCTCGATCTGTTTGGCCATCATGTCCGCTTGGACGAGCATGTCGTCCATGCGGGCCTTCATGTATTGGATGTCCTGACTCATCATCGCTTGCTGCATGCTGAGTAGGAACGGAATCGACGTGTGTTGGATCGGTGTTCCCTCGGGCCGCGTTATACCCTGCACACGAGAAATTCCATGAACTCCAAAGACCCCCTTGGCGAGCTTATGCAGGAGCAGGAAGTCTGCCGGGTTCCGCATGTCGTGGTCGGACTCGATCATCAGAATTTCGGGCATCATTCGCGACTGCGTGAAATGCCGATCGGCCGCCGCGTACCCCACGTTGGCGGGGATGTCTTCGGGCATGTAGGGGCGGTTGTTGTAGCTCGTCTTGTAGCCGGGCAATGTCGCCAGGCCGACCAACGCGAACGCGACCGTCGCGCACAGAATGGGGGCGGGCCAGCGGACGATCGCCGTGCCGATCCGGCGCCACCGGCCGAATCCGATGGCGCGCTTCGGGTCGAATAACCCGAAGCCACTTCCGAGGGTGATAACCGCCGGAACCAGCGTCAGGGCGATCAGCACCGAAACGAGCATGCCTATAGAACACGGAACGCCGATTGTCTGGAAGATCGGCATGCGGGTGAAGCTCAGGCACAACATTGCTCCGGCGATTGTCAAACCGGAACCCAAGACCACCGGAGCGACGCTCCGGTAGGTCGTGAAGTACGCCTTTTCCCGGTCCTCGCCGGCCTGGCGCGCCTCTTGATAGCGGCCGAAGAAGAAGATCGCATAGTCGGTTCCAGCGGCCATTGCCAGGGCCACCAGCAAGTTGACCGCAAACGTCGACAGTGAAATGAGGTTGTGGTCGCCGATAAAGGCGATGACACCTCGTGCGGCAAATACTTCGATGCCGACCGTGAGCAACAACAAAACGACCGTGATGATCGAGCGGTAGACGAACATCAGCACGATGAAGATGATCAAGGCGCCGATCATCGTCATTTTCAGAATGGAGCGGTCACCAGCGATCTGCATATCGGACATCAGCGCTGCCGGACCGGTGACGTAGGCCGTGATTCCGGGGGGCGGTGGTGTCCGCGCGATGATATCGCGGACCGCCGCCACGGATTCCTGGCCCAGCGTCGTGCCTTGATTACCGGCCAGGTTCAACTGCACGTAGACGGCTTTGCTATCCGGGCTTTGCGCGCCCGCCGCGGTGAGGCGATCTCCCCACAAGTCCTGCACGTGCTCGACGTGCTTCGAGTCGCTTCTTAATTCACGAACCAGTTTGTCGTAATAGGCATGCGCCTGGTCACCCAGCTGCTGTTGCCCTTCGAGAACCAGCATCGCGAAGCTGTCCGAATCGGACTCTTTGAAGTCCCTGCCCATCCGCTGCATGGCCTGGACTGCCGGCGCATCTTGAGGGGCCAATGGCACAGAGTGCTGCTGACCCACTATCTCCAGCCGTGGCACTCCGAAAGTCACCAGCAGGGTGAGCGCCACCCACCCGAGGGCGATGAGCACAGAAAGGCGACGGACGGTGCGCGCGAAGGCGGACGGCTTAGAGAGCTGCGTCGTCATGCGGCCCTCAGCAGAAATGCGACGGTATTGCCCTGGCACACGGTGTTCCCCACGGTTGCTGTTCCCATCCTGAAGTGGAAGCCGCCACTTATTGCGGCTGCTTCAGGAGCAATGAACGAACCAACGGACGGGGTCCTGTGGTACGCAGCATGGTGCTGGCGGGGCGGGGCCGTACTCGCTGCGGCCACCAGAACCAGCGTCCCAACAATGCGGCGACGGCCGGCGTCATGAACGCACGCACAACCAAGGTGTCGAACAGCAGGCCCAAGCCGATCGTCGTGCCCAGCTGGGCGATGCTGCGCAGGTCGCTGACCACCATCGATCCCATGGTGAACGCGAACACCAGACCGGCGTTCGTCACGACCTTCCCGGTACCGCCCATGGCACGAATGATGCCCGTATGGATCCCGGCGCCTAATTCCTCCTTCATACGAGAGACCAGCAACAAGTTGTAGTCAGACCCCACCGCCAACAGCACGATCACCGAGGTGGAAAGCACCGTCCAGTGCAGTTGCAAGCCGAGCAGGTATTGCCAGACCAGGATGGACATCCCGAAGGACGCGCCGAGTGAGAGCAAAACTGTGCCGACGATAACCATGGCGCCAATAAAGCTCCGCGTCATGATCAGCATGATGATGAAAATGAGGCAGATCGCAGATACGCAGGCCATCAAGAGGTCGAATTTAGCTCCGTCCACCAAATCTTTGGTGATTGCCGCAGTGCCGGTCAGATAGATCTTGGCGTTTTCGAGAGGGGTTCCTTTGAGCGATTCTTCTGCCGCCGTCTTGATTTGTTCCACCCGCGAGAGGGCCTCGGGGGTAGCCGGGTCGCCCCGTTGTGAGATGAGCAGACGGAAATCCTTCCCGTCCGGCGACATGAACACCTTCTCGACCCGTTTGAAAGAGTCGGAGCCGTTGATGATCCCCGGCGGGAGGTAAAAAGAATCGTCGTTCTTGGAGGCATCGAAAGCCTGCCCCATAGCGCTCGGATCTTTGGCGCTCGAATCCATCTGACCCATGACGCCGGACATGGTGCTGTGCATCGTCAGCATCATGCTGCGCATGCCCGACATGGTTTCGATCATCGGGGGGATCTGCATGACCAACTCAGGCAGGATCGCATCCAGCTGATCGAGGTCTTTCACCAGGTCGCCCAGTTTGTCGGTGACCTCGTCAACGCCGTCGATCGCATCGAATATGGATCTCAGCGAAAAGCAGATCGGAATGTCGTAGCAGTGCTTCTCCCAGTAGAAGTAGCTGCGGATTGGGCGCCAGAAATCCTCGAAATCCGAGACTTTGTCTCGCAAATCTTGCGTAATATCCTGCATTTCATGCGTCGTGCCGACCATATGATGAGTCGTGGCGACGAGCTCTTTCATCAGGCCCAGCATGTGCTGCATCAGACCGATCATTTTTGCCAGCTCGTTGGCCTGGGTGAGCATGTCGTCCATGCGGTCTTTTTGGAATGCCATGTTCTGCATCTGGCTTGCCTGAGACATGCTGATGATCCATGGGATCGTCGTGTGTTGCAGCGGCGTGCCCTCAGGACGGGTTACGGTCTGAACTGTGGCAATTCCCGGAACCGCAAGAACACCCTTGGCGAGTTTATTGATCACTAGCATATCCGTCGGATTGCGCAAATCATGATCAGTCTCGACCAGCAAGATCTCGGGCATCTGCATTCGCTGGCCGGGAAAATGCCGCGCGGCGGCCGCAAACCCCACATTGGCGGGGATGCTTGACGGAATGAATTTCTGGTCATCGTAGCTCGGCCGATAATTCGGCAAGGCCAATAGACCGACCAACGCAACAGCCAATGAGGCAATGAGGATAGGCGCCGGCCATCGGACGATCGCGGTGCCGATCCGTCGCCACCTGTGGGTCGAGAGCGCTCGCCGCGGGTCGAACAAACCGAACCGGGCTCCGGCAGCCAGCAGCGCCGGTACCAACGTCAGCGCGATGAACACCGCCACCGCAATGCCCACGGCACAGGGAATACCTAGTGGTTGGAAAAAGGGGAGTCGGGTGAAGCTGAGGCAGAGCACCGCGCCGGCGATTGTCAAGCCCGAGGCCAGGACAACCTTGGCGACCCCGTTGAACGTGGTGTAGAAGGCCTCTTCTCGACTCTCACCTGAATACCGTGCCTCTTGATATCGGCCGACGAAGAAAATGCCGTAGTCGGTTCCCGTCGCGATGACGGCGGCGACCAGCAAGTTAACCGCGAAAGTGGTGAGACCGACCAGGCCTAAATGACCGAGTAGCGCGACCATTCCGCGGGCGATCTGCAATTCCAGGCCAACGATCAGCAACAAAAGAATGACCGTGACGATCGACCGGTAGACGAGCAGCAACGTCAGTGTGATCACGCCCAGGCTGGCTAAGGTAACCAGCATGACGGTCTTCTGACCGGAGGTGTTCATGTCCGCGACGATGGCTGCCGGCCCGGTGACATAGACCTTGAGTCCGGGCGGGGGCGAAGCCTCCTGCACGAGCTTTCGAACAACTGCTACGGATGCATCACCCGCGGCAGCCCCTTGTTCGCCATTGAGGTTCACCTGAACATATGCGGCCTTACCGTCTTGGCTTTGCGCGGCGCCGCGGGTAAGCGGGTCGCCCCAAAAATCCTGGACGTGCTGCACATGGGCGTGATCGGCTTCCAGAAGTCGAACCAAGCGCTCGTAATACTTGTGGGCATCGTCGCCGAGCTGCTGCTGACCCTCCAGCAGGATCATCGCCAAAGCGCCGGTATTGGTCTCTTTGAAGTCCTGCCCCAAGCGCTCCATGGCCTTGAACGACGGCGCACCGAGGGGGCTTAGCGATACCGCATGCTCTTTCTCAACCTGCTCCAGCGAAGGGACGGCGATGCTGATGAGAACGGCAATCCCGAGCCAGCCCAAGATAACGGGAACGGACAAGCGGTGGAGGATCCGCGCCACGCGGGGTCGCGCGGGCTGCTGGTGGGTCTCCGGTTCCTGGATGCTCATGTGGCGGTCAGGACGCAGTAGGTGAAGGCATTCATTTCGTGAGAAACCCTCTCGGCTTTGACGACGTCGTCCACCAGGATCCGGCAACCGAGGCTGTCGCTATTGCCCTGTGCCACCACGTTTCCCACGATTGACGGCAGCGTCGTCGAGATATCGAAGCTCCAGGGCAGCTCTATGCCGTTGATGTGCTGCGGCTCGCCGTTGGCGTCGAAGTAGCTGATGTCGGCCATCGCTCCTGGCGGGCCGAAGATTTCGTACTTCACGTGCTTGGGGTTGAAAGGTTTGGTGTCCTGTTGCCGAGTGTCGGCGTACGAAGGCCGCTTCTCCGAGCCGAAGACACCGTGCAACCGCGAGACGGTCATTCCCCCGGCAACGACCACGGCGACGATAACCAGCGGGATCCACAGCCGGCCCAGGATCCCTAAGATTCCAGATCCTCGCTTGCGACGAATTCTCTGACGGCCACTCTGTTGCGTGGGTTCAGGGGGAGATCGGCGAGCAATGCCGGGGAAACCACGTCGGCGGCCGGACGGTTGGTTAACGTCTTGTCCTTCCACGCTGGTGTTGGCGAGACGGGCCCGCACATCGGGTTCGACCACCAGACCCCCTTCAGTGTCCACGCCCGCGCCGTCCTTTGCGCTCGAACATGCATTTACACATCGGTCTATTCGTCGGTCGCGATACGCCAGACCGCGGCGCTTCGCTTCAGTGCACCACGCAGACTAGTCGTGCTTCGTTCACCTCACGCGAGCCCCGCCCCCCGGGGAGCGCGACCAGATCTTGATGAGTAAACCATGCCGATTGCTTCCATATCAGTGCTTTGGCAACGCGATACGGGATCGTAATGCATACCGTTGCGTAAACAGCGTATAGCCGAGCACCGAACCATCGCCGCTCGCTCTTGCTTCTTAAGGTCGCCCACTTACCTAAGCACAGCAAGACTCAGTGTGTCACTCGAGGGAGCAGCGAAGGCGACCTTGCCAGCAGTCTCCCAGGATCGCCTCCACACGATTTTCGCCCGGCCTGGAGGTCGGCTAAACTGCCCGTTGAGAAGCACAAAAACTTCATCGGCCTGAGGGTTGTCCTGCGCAATATGCGGAATCCCGCAGTAATGCAATTGCCGCAGGTCACTGCAGTGAAAACGGGGCGTCGGGCCCTCGTTGCAGTCCCATCACTGGATGGGGTCACCAGCCTCCTTGGCCACGACGGAAACTTTGTCCAAACTTCGGGCGTGCGCCCAGGGGCTCAACTATGGTTGTTTGGACTTGTTCCACTCGTGTCCACTACCTACCTGGAGAATTGTGAGCATCAATCCGTTCGACGACGACAACGGCAGCTTTTTCGTCTTGGTCAACGACGAGGAGCAACACAGCTTGTGGCCGGCCTTCGCCGATGTTCCTGCGGGATGGCGAGTGGTTTACGGGGAGGCTGACCGCCCGGCGTGCTTGGAGTACATCGAGCAGCACTGGCCCGACATTCGCCCAAAAAGCTTGCGCGACAAGCTCGCAACGGGCCGGGGTTTTGACCAGTAATTAGCCGGGGTATTGGGCGGGTGGGTGGAGTCTTGGGGGAGTCGATGGAGCATGGTGACCGGGCACTTCCGTTAACGCGCGGTCAGCTCGACATCTGGTTGTCACAGGAAGCCGGTTTCGTCGGCACTCAGTGGCAGCTCGGTCTGCTAGCGAGAATCGATGGCCCCGTTCACTTTGACGCGCTCCAGCAGGCTCTGGGTCAAGCGGTCGCCGAAGCCGAACCGGGCAGGGTCTCGTTCTTCGAGGAGGACGGCCAGGTCGTCCAAAGGCCCATTGACTACCCCAACGTCGAGCTGGACTTTCGTGACCTGACGAGTTCGCCTGAGCCCGTTGAGGAAGTGCGCCGAATGGCTTCCGCCATCCAGCGCACACCGATGGCGTTGAACGGCCAACTGTTCAAATTCGTGCTATTTCAAACTCAGCACGAGGAATTCTATTTGTTCGGTTGCTGTCACCACATCGCCGTCGACGGGCTGGGTATGGCCTTGGTCTGTCGCCGGCTTGCCACCATTTACACGGCAATTGTCGCGGGCACCCCGATTCCGGATCCGTATTTTGGCTCGGCGCAGGATTTGGTTGATCTCGAGGCGGAGTACGAAGCCTCCAACGACTACCTCGAAGACCAGGCCTATTGGAGCACCCACCTTCCGCCGGAGAGCGGACCGGTCGATCGGTTGCCGACCGCTGCGGGCGAGCGCGACCACTACTCGCCGTCCGCGTCGGTGCAGCTCGATCCCTCGGTTGCTAACCGGATCAAGGAGCTGTCCAAAAAGCTGGCCATCCGCCGGTTTTCGGTCACCACCGCAGCCTGCGCGCTGTTGGTACGCGGATGGTCGGGCAGTGGATCCGAGGTCGCGCTGGATTTTCCGGTCAGCCGACGAGTGCGTCCCGAGTCCAAGACCCTTCCCGCGATGCTTGCCGGCGTCGTGCCGCTGGTACTGGAATCTGCACCGCAGACCACAGTCGGTGACTTTTGCAAGCACGTCGACAAGCGAATCCGCGAACTGTTGCAGCACCAACGCTTTCCGGTGCACACCCTGCAGGGCGACGGGGCGCGGCAAGCGCCGACCCGGGTTGGCATCAACTTCATCCCATCGCGGCTGACGCTGGACCTCGCCGGTTCCCCGGCGACGGCGTCATACACGAATCACGGCCCGGTCGGGCACTTCGGTCTGTTCTTCCTGGGTGCCGGCGATCAGCTGTTCCTGAGCACCGCGGGCCCCGGACAGCCGTTCGCAAGCTTCGGCGTCGCCGACCTGGCGGGCCGGTTGCAGCAAATCCTCGAAGAGATGACCGCCGACCCGGACCGGGCGCTGTCATCCATCGATCTGCTGGTGCCCGACGAGCCGGCCCGCATCGACGAGTGGAGCAACAGGCCGGCACTGCACGAGCCCGTGCCGGCCCCGGTGTCGATCCCCGCGGCGTTTGCCGAACACGTGCAGCGCACGCCGGAGGCGGTGGCCGTGAGATACGGCGATCGCTCCATGACCTACGCGGAACTCGACGAGACCTCCACCCGATTGGGCCATCTGCTCGCCAGCCATGGGGTAGGCCCGGGGGACTGCGTGGCGGTGCTGTTCCCCCGGTGCGCCGACGCCATCGTCTCGATGCTGGCGGTGCTCAAAACAGGGGCGGCGTATGTGCCGATCGACCCGGCGCACGCGTCGTCGCGGATGGATTTCGTGCTCGACGATGCCGCACCCAGTGCGGTGGTCACCACGGCGGACCTCCGCTCGCGGTTGGACGGCCATGACGTCTTGGTCGTCGACGTGCACGACCCGGCCATCGACACCCAGCCCAGCACCGCTCTGCCGCTGCCGGCACCACAGAACACCGCGTACATCATCTACACCTCCGGAACCACCGGGACTCCCAAGGGCGTTGCGATCCCTCATCTCAACGTCACTTGGCTGATCGAGTCACTCGACGCCGGCTTGCCCAAGGGGAACGTGTGGACGCAATGCCACTCCTCGGCCTTCGACTTCTCGGTATGGGAGATCTTCGGCGCCCTGCTCCGCGGCAGGCGGCTGGTGGTGGTGCCCGAAGCCGTAGCAGCCTCCCCGGAAGATCTGCACGCCTTGCTGGTCGCCGAGAAGGTCAGCGTGCTGACCCAGACCCCGTCCGCCGTGGCGATGCTGTCGCCCGACAACCTGGAGTCCACCGCGTTGGTGGTAGCCGGCGAAGCCTGCCCGACCGACATCGTCGATCGGTGGGCCGCGCCCGGTCGGGTGATGCTCGATGCGTATGGCCCCACCGAGAACACGGTGTGTGCGTCGATCAGCACACCGCTGACGCCCGGATCTCCGGTGGTGCCCATCGGCTCACCGATAGCCGGTGCGGCGATGTTCGTGCTCGACAAGTGGCTTCAGCCGGTGCCCGCCGGTGTGGTCGGCGAGTTGTACCTCGCGGGCCGCGGCGTCGCGCACGGCTACGTGCGCCGGCCCGGGCTGACGGCATCGCGCTTTGTGGCCAACCCGTTCGGCGGTCCGGGGGCGCGGATGTACCGCACCGGCGACCTGGTGTGCTGGGGCCCTGACGGGCAGCTGCAGTATCTAGGCCGCGCCGACGAGCAGGTCAAGATCCGCGGCTACCGCATCGAACTCGGCGAAATCCAAGCGGTTTTAGCCGGCCTGGACGGAGTAGACCAGGCCGCGGTGATCGCCCGCGAGGACCGTCCCGGCGACAAGCGGCTGGTCGGCTACATCACCGGAACCGCCGACCCGGCGGCGCTGCGCGCCGCGCTGGCCGACAAGCTTCCGCCCTACATGGTCCCGACCGCGGTGCTGGTCTTGGACGCCCTGCCGTTGACCGGTAACGGCAAGCTCGACAAGCGCTCGCTGCCCTCGCCCGAATACGCGGCGGGCGAATACCGCGCCCCGGGCGATGCGATCGAGGAGATCCTGGCCGACATCTACGCCCAGGTGCTGGGTGTGGAGCGGGTCGGCGTGGACGACTCCTTCTTCGACCTGGGTGGGGACAGCATCCTGTCGATGCAGGTGGTGGCCCGTGCCCGCGCGGCCGGCCTGATCTGCCGCCCGCGCGATGTGTTCGTGGAGCAGACGGTGGCCCGGTTGGCGCGAGTGTCCGAGGTGGCGGCTGACGGTGAGCTCGGCGCGGCCGACGAGGGGATTGGGCCCGTCGTGGCCACCCCGATCATGCGGTGGCTGCAGACCATTGACGGCCCGATCGACGAGTTCAACCAGACCATGGTGCTGGCCGCTCCGGCCGGCGTGAGCGAAGCCGACGTGGTGGTGGTGCTGCAGGCGTTGCTGGATCGCCATCCCATGTTGCGGTTGCGCGTGCAGGACGACGGCGCCGGCGGCTGGTCGCTCGAGACGCCAGAGGTTGGTTCGGTGCAGGCCGGTGATTGTGTGCGCACCGTCGACGCCTTGTCCGACGCGGCACTCCTCGAGGCTCGCTCGCGGCTCAATGTCGGCGACGGGCTGCTGTTGAGCGCGGTATGGGCAACTGCGACAAGCCAATTGGCCTTGGTCATTCACCACCTGGCCGTCGACGGTGTGTCGTGGCGAACCCTGATCGAGGACCTCAACATCGCCTGGGCGCAGCACCACAACGCCCAGCCGGTGGACTTGCCGGTGCCCGGCACCTCCTTCGCCCGGTGGTCGTCGCTGCTGGCCGACTACGCGCAGAATCCGGCGGTGGTCGCGCAGGCCGACGCGTGGCGGCAGGTGGCCGCGACCCCGGCGGCGTTGCCGGCGGTCCAGTCCGGCGACACGTATGCGACGGCCGGACAGCTGTCGGCGTCGCTGGATGTCGACACCACCCGGATGCTGCTGGGAGAGGTGCCTGCGGCGTTTCACGCTGGCGTGCAAGACATTCTGCTGATCGCGTTCGGTTTGGCGTTCACCGAATTCTTGGGCGATGCCGCACCGATCGGTCTCGACGTGGAAGGGCACGGGCGTCACGAAGCGGTGGCCGCACACGTGGATCTGTCCCGCACGGTGGGATGGTTCACCACCAAATACCCAGTGGCGCTGAAGATTAACGCTGCGTTGAACTGGTCGCAGGTGGTCTCCGGTGAAGCCGCACTGGGTGCGGTGATCAAGGACGCCAAGGAGCAACTGCGCGCCCTGCCAGATGGACTGACCTACGGGCTATTGCGTTACCTGAACACCGAAGTCGACCTGCAGGGCGACGATCCGGTGATCGGGTTCAACTACCTGGGCCGGTTGGCTGCGGGAGCCGACCTTTCCGATGACTTGTGGCGCGTCAGCGAAGACAGCCTGTCGTCGGCCGCGGTGGCGACCGCGGTGGCGATGCCGTTGGCGCACACCGTGGAACTCAACGCCGGCACTATGGACACCGAGGCCGGACCGCACCTGCACGCAAACTGGCGTTGGGCGCCTTCAGCGCTGACCGACGAGCAAGTAAACCGGTTGAGCCAGTTGTGGTTTGAGGCCCTGGCCGGTATCTGCGCGCACGTGCGCAGCGGTGGCGGCGGGCTCACCCCGTCCGATATCGCACCCGCGCGGCTGGACCAGCAGCAGATCGACGAGCTTTGCCGGCAGCACCAGATCGCCGATGTGCTGCCGCTCAGCCCCGTCCAGCAGGGGCTGCTCTTCCACACCAGCTTCGCGCAGGAACTCGAAGACCTCTATGCCGTGCAGCTCGGCATCACCGTAAACGGTGCGCTGGACCCGCAACGGCTGCGCGAGGCGGTGCAGACCGTGGTCAACCGCCATCCCAACCTGGCGGCCCGTTTCGTCGACGAGTTCGGGGAGCCGGTGCAAATCATCCCGGCGCAGCCGGTGATGGCGTGGAACTACGTCGAGTTGGACGGCGGGGACACCGACGCACATGTCGAGCAACTGTCGGCCGCCGAACGTGCCGCCGTCTGCGACCTGGCCGGCCAGCCCGCGTTCCGGGCCGCCTTGATCCGCACCGCACCCGACCGGCACCGTTTCGTGCTCACCATCCACCACATCGTCATCGACGGCTGGTCACTGCCGGTGCTGATGCGCGAGGTGTTCGCCGGTTACTACGGGGAGCGGCTGCCCGCACCCCCGTCCTATCGCAGCTACCTGATGTGGCTGGCCGCTCAGGATCGAGCCGGCGCGCAAGCGGCCTGGCGTGAGGCGCTGGACGGATTCGAAGCCCCCACCCTGGTGGCGCCGCCGGGCAAGATCGGACGCCGCGCCGTTGCCACCTATACGGTTTCGGCCGACACCACGCGCGCGCTGAGCGAACTAGCCCGCTCCAGCCGCACCACGGTCAGCACCGTGCTGCAGGGTGCCTGGGCGCAACTGTTGACCTGGCTGACCGGTCAGCATGACGTCGCCTTCGGTACGGCGGTCTCGGGCCGGCCCACCGAACTGGCCAACGCCGACGCCATGGTCGGTTTGCTGATCAACACCGTGCCGGTTCGGGCCAACATCACCGCCGCGACCACCGTCGCCGACCTGCTCGAGCAGCTGCAACGCGTCCACGCCGAAACTCTTGAACATGAACACTTGGCGCTCAACGAGATTCACCGCATCACCGGGCACGACCAACTGTTCGACACCCTGTTCCTCTACGAGAACTACCCGATCGACGCCGGGGCGTTGCTGGGCGTTCACGAGTTAGCCGTCACCGAGTTCAGCAGCCGCGAATTCAACCATTACCCGCTGTCGGTGGTGGCCACGCCGGGACACGAACTGAGCCTGCGTGTCGAGTACGACACCGAGGTCTTCGACGGGTCCGGCATCGAGACGCTGATCGAGCGGTTGCGCCAGGTGCTGTCGGCCATGACCGCCGAACCCGCACAACGGCTTTCATCGATCGATCTGCTCGACGTCGCCGAGCACCAACGGCTCGACGCCTGGGGCAACCGGGCGGTGCTGGTGCGTCGGCCGCGCGGGCAGGCGTCGATTCCGGCGTTGTTCGCCGCGCAAGTGGCGCGCGCCGGCGACGCGGTGGCGATCACCTGCGGCGAGCGGTCCTGGACCTACCGCGAGGTCGAAGAGTCGGCAAACCGGTTGGCGCACTTGCTGGTGGAGCAGGGTGCCGGTCCGGGTCAACGGGTGGCGGTGGTGATCCCGAGGTCGGCCGAAGCGGTGATGGCCATCTTCGCGGTGCTCAAGACGGGGGCGGCGTATGTGCCGATCGACCCGGGTGTGCCGGCGGCGCGGTTGGAGTTCGTGCTCGGCGATGCGGCGCCGGTCGCGGCGGTGACCACCGCCGAGGTCAGGTCGCGGCTGGACGGGTTCAGCGGCCTGATCATCGACATCGACGACCCCGCGCTGCACAACCAGCCCACCACCGCGCTGCCGGTGCCGGCAGCGGAGAACATCGCCTACATCATCTACACCTCGGGCACCACCGGAACCCCGAAGGGCGTGGCGATCCCGCATCAGAACGTGACGTTGTTGCTGGAGACACTGGATGCTCAGCTGGGGTTAGGCCAGGTGTGGACCCAATGTCATTCGCTGGCGTTTGACTTCTCTGTATGGGAGGTCTTCGGATCACTGCTGTATGGCGGCCGCCTAGTGGTGGTACCGGATGCCGTGGTGCGCTCGGCCGAAGATTTGCACGCGCTGCTGGTCCGTGAGCAGGTAAGCGTGTTGAGTCAGACGCCGTCGGCGTTTTATGCGTTGCAGAGTGCCGATGCGTTGGCACCGGAGTTGGGCGAGCAGCTGAAGTTGCAGACGGTGGTCTTCGGTGGTGAGGCGTTGGAGCCACACCGCTTGGCCACGTGGCTGCGGGGCCACCCCGGCTTGCCCCGCATGGTCAACATGTATGGCATCACCGAGACGACGGTGCACGCCTCGTTCCGCGAGATCGTCGACGATGACGTCGACAGCAATGTCAGCCCCATCGGGGTGCCGTTGGCAAACCTCGCCTTCTTCGTACTCGATGGCTGGCTGCGCCCGGTTCCCGCCGGCGTGGTCGGTGAGTTGTACGTCGCCGGAGGCGGTTTGGCCACCGGATATGTGGGTCGGCCCGGGCTGTCGGCGACGCGGTTTGTGGCCTGCCCGTACGGGGCTCCCGGCGCGCGGATGTATCGCACCGGCGACCTGGTCCGCTGGGGCGCCGACGGGCAGCTGCAATACGTGGGCCGCGCCGACGAGCAGGTCAAGATCCGCGGCTACCGCATCGAACTCGGCGAAATCCAGGCCGCACTGGCCTCGCTGTCGGGGGTCGAGCACGCGGCGGTGATCGCCCGTGAAGACCGTCCGGGCGACAAGCGTCTGGTGGGCTATGTGACTGGGACGGCCGATCCGGCCGAGGTTCGAGCCCAGCTCGGCGAGCGGTTGCCGGGCTACATGGTTCCGTCGGCCGTGGTGGTGCTGGATGCGCTGCCGTTGACGGTCAACGGGAAGCTGGACACCCGCGCCCTGCCGTCGCCGGAATACCAGGACACCGACCGTTACCGGGCTCCGGTGAGCGCCATCGAGGAGATCCTGGCCGACATCTACGCCCAGGTGCTGGGTGTGGAGCGGGTCGGCGTGGACGACTCCTTCTTTGACCTGGGTGGGGACAGCATCCTGTCGATGCAGGTGGTGGCCCGTGCCCGAGCGGCCGGCGTGGTGTGCCGCCCCCGCGACGTGTTCGTCGAGCAGACAGTGGCCCGGCTGGCGCGCGTTGCCACAGTGGCCAGCGGCGACGACGACGTGATCGACGAGGGGCTTGGGCCGGTGGTGGCCACCCCGATCATGCAGTGGCTGCAGAACATGGACGGCCCGGTCGAACAGTTCAACCAGACGATGGTGCTGGCCGCGCCCGCGAAGGTCACCTTCGACGACGTGCCGGTGGTGCTGCAGGCGCTGCTGGATCGGCACGCCATGTTGCGGATGCGCGTGGAGGACGACGGCGTCGGCGAGATTCAGCCGCGACCGGGCGTCGACCAGTGCCGCTTCGGACAACACGTCGACCGACTCCAGGCAGTCGCCGGCCTGTATTGAGCCCGCCTCGGGCACGTCGAGGGACCAGCCGCCGACGCCGTCGTCCTCCACGCGCATCCGCAACATGGCGTGCCGATCCAGCAGCGCCTGCAGCACCACCGGCACG
>NZ_LZKU01000099.1 GCF_001672975.1 Mycobacterium sp. 1465703.0 | reverse complement strand
CGCGGCCGCCGAGACGCTCATCAACGACGTGCTGAACCCGACCGGGCTGCTCATGTCGATCACGAGCCCGATTTCGTCCGAGAACCTGTTCGGCCCGATTTCCGGCGCGCTACTACCGAACATTCCGGCCGCGCACATTTCGGGCGCCGAGCAGAACCTATTGACCAACCCCGAATACGTCGGCGAGAACAGCGTCGACGGCGAATCGTCTTGGACTTGGACCGGCGCGCTTAGCCGGGTTGCCGGCGGCGGCGCGGTTCAGGCGACCGGCGACGGCACCACGAAGCAACTGTTGAGTGACCCCGCCATCGAAGTCGACCCCGGCCAGACGTTGAAGCCGGCGCACTATCTGCAATGGGCCGGCATCACGGCATCGGGCGCGGCGTTCCTGCTCGGCGTCAATTACTACAGCGACGCCGCCGGCACGACGCTGCTCAGCTCGGCGACCGTCGCCACGATCGCGAACCCGGCGGCCGCGTCGGGTGGCTGGCAACAGATGGCCGGCGCGGACGTCGTACCTGACGGTGCGGCCACCGCGCGGCTGTGGATCGAACAGACCGACGCAGTAACCGCCGGCGTCAGTTCGTGGACGTCGGCCTGGTTGTCGAAGACGGGCACAATCCCGACGAAATTCCTTAGCCTCGCACCGTTGTTGACCGGGTTTCTCACTGACGGGTCAAGCATCATCGGCCAACTGATTTCGGCGTGGCCGAACGTCACTGGCGGGCTCGACGGGCTCGACGGGCTCGGCGCGATCTTTTCCGACGTAGCCGGCCTGATGGGTCACCCGGGCGGCCTGGGCAGCGGGGCGCCCGTGCTGCCGGGCTTTTCCGGCATTCCGTTGCTGAACCCGATGTTCACCGGCGGCCTGTTCAAGCCATCGCTGATTCCGACTCTCGACGCTTCGAAGATCGGCACCGGCCAGTTGTCGGCCGGCGTGCTGCCGGTCATCACCGCAGGGATGACGCAAGGGCTTGCGGACATCGACGCCATCGTGAACGCGCTGG
>NZ_LZKU01000098.1 GCF_001672975.1 Mycobacterium sp. 1465703.0 | reverse complement strand
CCGCTCAACCGCGCCGTCATCATGCTGGTGATCGACATGTCGCAGTCCATGCGCGCGACCGACGTCGAACCCAACCGGCTCAAGGCCGCCGAACAGGCCGCCACTCAGTTCGCCGGCCAGCTCACCCCCGGCATCAACCTCGGCCTGGTCGGTTTCGCGGGCACGCCTTATCTGCTGGTGCCGCCGACCCCGCAACATCAGGCGACCATCGACGCGCTGAAGAAGCTGGAGTTCGCCGACAGCACCGCCACCGGCGAAGCCATCTTCACCGCTCTGCACGCGATCAGTGCCACCGCGGTCGCCGGGGGCGACAATCCGCCGCCGGCCCGCATCGTGCTGGAATCCGACGGCGCCGAGAACGTGCCGCTGGACCCGAACGCTCCGCAGGGGGCGTTCACCGCGGCCCGGGCCGCCAAAGCCGAGGGCGTGCAGATCTCGACGATCTCGTTCGGCACCCCGTACGGCACCGTCGACTACGAGGGCGCCACCATCCCCGTTCCGGTGGATGACCAGACCCTGCAGAAGATCTGCGAGATCACCGAGGGCCAGTCGTTTCACGCCGACAGCCTGGACTCGCTGAAGAACGTGTACTCGACGCTGCAGCGCCAGATCGGCTACGAGACCGTCAAGGGCGACGCGAGCATGGCCTGGATGTTGCTCGGCGCCTTCGTCATGGCCGGCGCCATCTTGGCCGGCCTGCTGCTCAACCGCAGGCTGCCCGCCTGAGTCGTCAGCTGGGCAGCCGCCGGTTGATCAGCAGGGCCAGCGCCGTCGCGATCAGTGCGGTCAGGACGCCCAGGCGCAGCCAGCCGGAGCTGCCCGGTCCGGGCACCGTGCGGTAGCCGATCTCGTTCTCGATGGCGTTGTAGCTCTTCTCCAGCTCGCCGAGGTTGGTGGCGGTGTAGGACTGCCCGCCGGACAGCTTGGCGACCGTCTTCATCTGGTCGGTCGAGACCGGGACCGCGATCCGGTGCCCGTCCATCTCGATTTCACCGCCCTTG
>NZ_LZKU01000097.1 GCF_001672975.1 Mycobacterium sp. 1465703.0 | reverse complement strand
CCTGCGCGGCGGGATAGCCGGCATGCCGCCACGCACACTGGCTGAGCGGACACAGTCCACAGCGCGGCGCGCGCGCCGTACAGACCGTCGCGCCCAGCTCCATCAGCGCCACGGAGAACTTCGGTGCCGTGTCGTCGGCGGGTAGCAGCGCCGACACGTCGGCGTGGTCGCGCGCCGCGGACGGTGTGCCGGCGTCGGCCAGGCCGTGCACCACGCGTGCCACTACCCGGCGCACGTTGGTGTCCACCACCGGTACCGCCTGGCCATAGGCGAAGCAGGCGATGGCGCGCGCGCCGCGCTGTGGACTGTGTCCGCTCAGCCAGTGTGCGTGGCGGCATGCCGGCTATCCCGCCGCGCAGGGGCCGGCTCGTCGCGTCCAGACCTATGCCGGAACCGACCGTCAGGTCCGCGGACGATTGATGGATGTGTTGCGCGCCAACGATTCTCCGGTAACTCGTGCCGAGCTGGACGTGGCATGGCTGACTGACACCGCACAGCGGGACCGGGCGTTGTACTCACTACTGGCCGACGGCTTGGTGACGCAGACCCGCGACGGCCGGTTCGCCCTGGCCGGCGAGGAGTAACCGCCTCAGGCCGGCGGGTGCGGCGCAGCCAGGAACTTCTCGACCGCTTCCCGGTACACCTGTGGCGCCTCGTCGTGAACCAGGTGACCGGACTGCGGAACACGCAAATAAGTTGCGGCCGTGGCTAATTCAACCATTTCCTGCATCTGGCCCGGCGGCGTGACCGAATTGCCCGCCTCTATGAGCAGCGCGGGAGCCCGCACCGCGCGCCACTGCATCCAGTAATCCCGGGTCCCCCATTCCGCGGCGATCTCAATCCAGCGCGCGGTGTGACCGTGCAGCCGCCAACCGGTTTCGGTCCGGTCGAAAGCCTCCAGAAAATACTGACCGGCGACCGGTCCGAATTCGGCGAAAACCTGTTCAGCGGAGTCGAATTCGACCGGAAGCGCGTGCAGCCATGGTTCCCATGGGCCGGTGGTGCGGCCGCGGAAGTCCGGCGCCATGTCCTCGAGCACCAGCGCCGAAACCAGTTCGGGACGCTCGGCGGCCAGACACCATGAATGCAGGGCCCCCATCGAATGACCGACCATCCTGACCGGCACCGCGAGCGTGCTCACCGCGTCAGCCAGGTCGGCAACGAACCGTTCGGTGCTGATCGGATGCGGATCGTCGACGTCGCGGCCGCGGTGCCACAGCGCGTCGTAGGTGTAGACGGTGCCCAGCCGGGTCAGCCAGGGCAGCTGCCGCGGCCAGGTGGTCCCCCGCCCCATCAGTCCATGCGCCAGCACCAGCGGCTCGCCCTGGCCCCCGTGGCAAGTCAACAGATGGCTGGACATAGCACCATCTTGCGTGTGCCGCCCTGGGCTGGAGCACCGGGATGGGCGGGGTAGCCTAGCGGCATGTCGCCAGTGGTGAAGATCAACGCAATCGAAGTACCCGCCGACGCCGGCCCAGAGCTGGAGAAGCGGTTCGCGCACCGGGCGCACGCGGTCGACAACCAGCCCGGCTTCCTCGGGTTTCAGCTGCTGCGCCCGATCAAGGGCGAGAACCGCTACTTCGTGGTGACGCAGTGGGAGTCCGAAGAGGCGTTTCAGGCGTGGGCGCAGGGGCCCGCCATTTCGGCCCACGCCGGTGAGCGGGCGAACCCGGTGGCAACCGGGGCGACGCTGCTGGAATTCGAGGTTGTGATGGACGTTGCCGGCAACAAGCAGGCTGGCTAGCGGGCTATCGGCCTGGCGCCGCGCGTGGGCGCTGAGCGCCGCCGCCGCACTGGTAGTGACCTTGGCGCCCGGTTGCGCCCCCTCCCCGTCCCCGCCGGCGAATGCGGCCAACCCGGGACGGCAGATCGACATCCGCACCCCGCCCGGCATCCGGGCCCAGCAGACCTTGGACATGCTCAACTCGGACTGGCCCATCGGCCCGGTCGGAGTTCACACCCTCGCCGCCCCCGACCAGGTCGAGTCGGTGGAAACCACCATGGAGGCGCTGTGGTGGGACCGTCCGTTCACCCTGAACAGCGTCGACCTGGGCGCCAGCGTGGCCAACCTGCACCTGACGTCGTCCTACGGTGCCCGGCAAGACATCCGGATTCACACTGACGACGGCGGCTGGGTGGACCGGTTCGATCTGGAGACCCAGCCGCCGCCCAAGATCAACTCGTGGCACGACATCGACGCGGTGTTGAGCAAGACCGGTGCGCGCTACTCGTATCAGGTCGCCAAGGTCAACGACGGGCATTGCGATCCGGTGGCCGGCACCAACACTGGCGAATCCTTGCCGCTGGCATCCATTTTCAAGCTGTACGTATTGCATGCCCTGGCCGGCGCGATCAAGAACGGAACGGTGTCCTGGGACGACCAGTTGACCGTCACCGACAAGAGCCGGGCGGTAGGCTCGTCGGGTTTGGCATTGCCGGCCGGAGCGCACGTTTCGGTTCGCACCGCCGCCGAGAAGATGATCGCCACCAGCGACAACATGGCGACCGACTTGCTGATCGGGAAGCTGGGCACGCACGCCATCGAGGAGGCGCTGGCCACGGCCGGCCATCACGACCCGGCCAGCATGACCCCATTCCCCACGATGTACGAGTTGTTCTCCGTCGGCTGGGGCCGGCCCGATCTGCGCGACCAATGGGAACACGGATCACCGCAGGCTCGTGGACAGCTATTGGACCAAGCGAATTCGAGACCATATGACCCGGATCCGATGCGCGCTCACTCGCCGGCGTCCTCTTACGGCGCGGAGTGGTACGGCAACGCCGAAGACATCTGCCGGGTCCATTCGGCGCTGCAGGCCGACGCTGTCGGCGAGGCAGCACCCGTGCGCGAGATCCTCTCCGCGGTCGCGGGCATTCAGCTGGACCGCAACGTGTGGCCGTATATCGGCGCGAAAGCCGGTGGCTTGCCGGGTGATTTGACGTTCAGCTGGTATGCCGTCGACAAGACGCGGCAGCCGTGGGTGGTCAGTTTTCAGCTGAATTGGCCGCGCGATCACGGGCCGACCGTGACCAGCTGGATGTTGCAGATCGCCAAGCAAGCCTTCGCGCTGATCGCTCCGCGCTGACGGTCACAGCCGCAGCGTCCAGCGGCCACCCCGACCGTGCATGACAATGCGGCCGACCGGGGCAACGTCGATGCGCCAAAACGATGTCGGGGCGACGTCCAGCGCCACCACGATCGCGGCCCGGATCACCGCCGGGTGCGTCACCGCCAGCACACGTAATGGGTTGGCGGTCAACGACTCCAGCCACCCCGCCACTCGGGAAATCAGCCCGGTGATCGACTCACCGCCGTGCGGCGCGGCGTCCGGTTCACTCAGCCACGCTTCGAGTTCGTCGGGCGGCAGGGCTGAAAGCGCCTCGCCGCGCCACCGCCCGCAGTCGAGATCGGCCAGCAGCGGTTCGGTGTCGGCTTGCAGGCCAAGCAATTTCGCGGTCTCGCGGACACGTCGCTCCGGACCGCAGAGTTGACGGTCGCCGGGAACGAACTTCGCCGCCACCGCCTCGACCTGACGGCGGCCGATCGAGTTCAGCGGTTCGTCGGCCGGAAAACGCCCGCCCGCCATGGCATCCGTCATCGCGTGCGATAGCAGGGTCAGCCGGACGACCTCGGTCACGCCGCGATACTCGACGCCTGCCCGTGCGGATCCCGCTCGCCGAGCAGCCGTCCGCTGACGGTGGCGAAAACCAGACCGATGCCCGCCCACAGCACCAGCTGGGTGGCCAGCGACAGCAACCGGAACTCGTAGAGCACGTCGGCGGGGAACCCCGGATAGATGATCGTCCCCGCGGCGTCACGCAGCGGCTCGGGTATCTCATCCACGCCCGGCAGCAGCACCGTCACCACGACGATGGCCACCAGATAAGCCCCGGCCGCCAGCAGCATCGCCTTCCATGCGCCGAACCGGACCGCGAGACGTCGGGCGAGCCACACCGCACCGATCGCCAGCACCACCGACACCAGCACCAGCACCAGATACCACCCGGTGCGCGCCCCGATCGTGTCAGCCTGTCCGACCGCGGGTGGGTTCGGTGGATACTTCAGGAACGGTACGACGTACACAGCGCCGAACGCGCCGGCCGCCAGCAGCAACGAAAGCGCTTGCGGGCGGCCACTTTCGGTCCGCGCGTGGACGATGCTGAACAGCACCGCGAACAACGCACCCATGGCCAGGCCGAAGATCAGCACGCCGAAGCCCAGCCCGGGCCCGGACTGCACGCCGCGGGTGAACAGTTCGGCGCCGTGCTCGTGCACGCCGTGCGCATGCTCGGCGTCAGTGCGGCCGTCTTCAAAAGCGATGGCGCGGCCGATGACAGGCTCGGCGCACAGGCGGGCGAAAATGAACGCCAGCACCGCACCGACAGCACCCGCCAGAAGACCGCCCGCGATTAGGCGTTTTTCCACAGGACCGGGTCAGTGGCAGGGGAAGCCGAGCAGGTGCCGTGCGTCGTGGACGAACTCGTGCACGTGCGAGTCACTGCCGAACAGCGAGACCGCGCCCTGGTCGACGCCGACGAAGTACAGCGCCAGCAACGCGAGGAAGACGGTTGCCGCCAACCAAAGCGCGGTGCTTGCCGCCGAAAGATCAACCGATCGGGTGCGGCTGCCAGTTAGCTGCGGGTGGGACACAATCGACTCCTTCTGGGGATTACGCGTCCCCGCTGTGGATGACGAGCCTCGGGTCTGACTTTAAACAGTGGCGCGACCGTTCTGGACTTTCACCAGATTCCGTTACACGTCGATGGCATCCGTCAGTGTAATCCCCGCGGTTGGCCGGGCAAACGGTGATCGGCGCTGCCGCAAAGCAAAACCGGGCGGCTAGTCCCGATGGGGACCAACCGCCCGGTTTTAGTGGTCGCTACTGCCCGTCCGGGCCCTGGTCGCCGGCGCTGTGCGCACCGGCCTTGGCCAGGTCCGGTTCGGCCGGCGGCTTGCGGGTTCCGGTGAACGTGAACGTCGCTTCCTCGCCGGCACTCTCACCGTCCCAGTTGTCCACGTCGACCGTGACAACCTGGCCGGGTCCGACTTCCTCGAAGAGGATCTTCTCCGACAGCTGGTCCTCGATCTCGCGCTGGATGGTGCGCCGCAGCGGACGGGCACCCAGCACCGGGTCGAAGCCACGCTTGGCCAGCAATGCCTTCGCCTTGTCGGTCAGCTCGAGGGCCATGTCCTTGCTCTTGAGCTGGGTGGCGACCCGGGTGATCATCAGGTCGACCATCCGGATGATCTCGTCCTTGGTCAGCTGGTGGAAGACGATGATGTCGTCGATGCGGTTGAGGAACTCCGGGCGGAAGTGCTTCTTCAGCTCGTCGTTGACCTTCTGCTTCATCCGCTCGTAGTTGTTCTCACCGCCACCCTGGGTGAAGCCCAGGCCGACCGGCTTCGAGATGTCCGACGTGCCGAGGTTCGACGTGAAGATCAGCACGGTGTTCTTGAAGTCGACCGTGCGGCCCTGACCGTCGGTGAGCCGGCCGTCCTCGAGGACCTGCAACAGGCTGTTGTAGATCTCCTGGTGGGCCTTCTCGATCTCGTCGAACAGCACCACCGAGAACGGCTTGCGCCGCACCTTTTCGGTGAGCTGGCCGCCCTCTTCGTAGCCGACGTATCCCGGCGGGGCACCGAACAACCGCGACGCGGTGAACCGGTCGTGGAACTCACCCATGTCGATCTGGATGAGCGCGTCGTCGTCGCCGAACAGGAAGTTGGCCAGCGCCTTGGACAGCTCGGTCTTACCGACACCGGACGGTCCGGCGAAGATGAACGAACCCGATGGGCGCTTGGGGTCTTTCAGCCCGGCGCGGGTGCGGCGGATCGCCTTGGAGACGGCCCTGACCGCGTCCTCCTGGCCGATGATCCGCCTGTGCAGCTCGTCCTCCATGCGCAGCAGCCGGGTGGTCTCGGCCTCGGTGAGCTTGAACACCGGGATACCGGTCCAGTTGCCCAGCACCTCGGCGATCTGCTCGTCGTCAACCTCAGCGACCACATCGAGATCGCCGGAGCGCCACTGCTTTTCACGCTCGGCGCGCTGGCCCACCAACTGCTTCTCGCGGTCACGCAGGCTGGCCGCCTTCTCGAAGTCCTGGGCGTCGATCGCCGATTCCTTCTCCCGGCGCGCCTCGGCGATCTTCTCGTCGAACTCGCGCAGGTCTGGCGGCGCGGTCATCCGGCGGATGCGCATCCGCGCGCCCGCCTCGTCGATCAGGTCGATGGCCTTATCGGGCAGGAACCGGTCGTTGATGTAGCGGTCGGCCAAAGTGGCCGCGGCCACCATCGCGCCGTCGGTGATCGACACCCGGTGGTGCGCCTCGTAACGATCGCGCAGACCCTTGAGGATCTCGATGGTGTGCTCCACCGTCGGCTCGCCCACCTGCACCGGCTGGAAGCGGCGCTCCAGCGCGGCGTCCTTTTCGATGTACTTGCGGTACTCGTCGAGCGTGGTGGCGCCGATGGTCTGCAGCTCGCCTCGGGCCAGCTTGGGCTTCAAGATGCTCGCGGCATCGATCGCGCCTTCGGCCGCGCCGGCACCCACCAGGGTGTGCAGCTCGTCGATGAACAGGATGATGTCGCCGCGGGTGTTGATCTCCTTGAGCACCTTCTTGAGGCGTTCCTCGAAATCACCGCGGTAGCGGCTGCCCGCCACCAGCGAACCCAGGTCGAGGGTGTAGAGCTGCTTGTCCTTCAGGGTTTCGGGGACCTGGCCGTGCACGATCGCCTGCGCCAGGCCCTCGACGACGGCGGTCTTACCGACACCGGGCTCGCCGATCAGCACCGGGTTGTTCTTGGTGCGCCGGCTCAACACCTGCATCACCCGCTCGATTTCCTTCTCGCGGCCGATGACCGGGTCCAGCTTGCCCTCCATCGCGGCGGCCGTCAGGTTGCGGCCGAACTGGTCGAGCACCAGCGACGTGGACGGCGAGCCGGACTCCCCGCCGCGGCCTCCGGTGCCGGCTTCGGCGGCTTCCTTGCCCTGGTAGCCGCTCAGCAGCTGGATCACCTGCTGGCGCACCCGGGTCAACTCGGCGCCCAGCTTCACCAGCACCTGCGCGGCCACGCCCTCGCCCTCGCGGATCAGACCCAGCAGGATGTGCTCGGTGCCGATGTAGTTGTGGCCCAACTGCAGCGCCTCGCGCAGGCTCAGCTCGAGAACCTTCTTGGCGCGGGGCGTGAACGGAATGTGTCCGGACGGGGCCTGCTGGCCCTGGCCGATGATCTCCTCGACCTGGCTGCGGACGCCCTCGAGCGAGATGCCCAGCGACTCCAGCGACTTCGCCGCGACGCCTTCGCCCTCATGAATCAAACCCAGCAGGATGTGCTCGGTGCCGATGTAGTTGTGGTTGAGCATCCGGGCCTCTTCTTGCGCCAGGACGACGACCCTGCGGGCACGGTCGGTAAATCTTTCAAACATCGGGTTACCTGCTCTCCCTTACATCGGTACAAACCTGTTGGCGGCCCAGTGCCGGTCCCCTGTGGCCGGAATCGCGTACCTGTCTCCACTGTAATGGTCGGGTTGCCGGGGGGCCTAACCTTGCCGCGTTCTTCGCTGCGCGGCGACCTCGGTGTTTCCCGGGCCAATCTCAACTGCGACTGCCTGCGGCGTTGCACGCCGTAATTGAAGAAACGTTGCGAGCTTCCAATTCGTTTCCACAAGCCGCCCGGCGATTGTTTCGCGCCCAGCGAAATGACAAACCGGCGCCCGGGCATTGGTTGCCCGGGCGCCGGTTTCCAGGACTGCTAGGTGGCCGCGTGGAACGCGTCGATCACGTCGGCCGGGATGCGGCCACGCGTGGACACGTTGTGCCCGTTGCGGCGAGCCCATTCGCGAATCGCCGCGCTCTGCTCACGGTCGATCGCGCCACGGCCGCGGCCCGAGCCGGACCGACCGCGCCGACGCCCGCCGACCCGGCGGCCGGCTTCGACCCATTGCTTCAGATCTCCGCGCAGTTTCGCGGCATTCTTGGACGAAAGATCAATCTCGTAGGTCACCCCGTCAAGCCCAAATTCAACCGTTTCGTCGGCCGCGCCGGCACCGTCGAAATCATCGACCAAGGTGACGGTCACTTTTTTCGCCATTGGCTTACCCTCGCATTTCGTCCCTGAGCAGTTACTGAGCAGATTGGATCGGCCTCCCCGGCCCCCAATGTGCCATAACAGCGAAGCATACTCAATCTGCACGGAAGCCGCACAGTTCAACTTTCAACTACGCGTGCGGCCGAACAATCGGGAACAAAACTGTCTCGCGAATTGACAGTCCGGTCAATGTCATCAACAAGCGATCGATACCCATTCCCGTTCCGGTACATGGCGGCATCGCATACTCGAGTGCGACAAGGAAATCTTCGTCGAGCACCATGGCTTCGTCATCACCCGCAGCGGCCGCGCGGGCTTGGGCGGCGAACCTTTCGCGCTGCACGACGGGATCGTTCAATTCGGAATAGCCGGTGGCCAGTTCGACACCGCGGACATACAGGTCCCACTTCTCGGTGACACCGGCGATGCTGCGGTGCTGGCGCGTCAAAGGTGTTGTCTCAACCGGGAAATCCCTCACGAAGGTCGGAGCGACGAGCGTGTTGCCCACCGTGTGCTCCCAGAGTTCCTCAACGATTTTGCCGTGTCCGTAGCCTCTGTCCTTGGGAATCTCGACATCGAGCCGATCGGCGATGCCGAGCAGGTGTTCGACGCTTGTCTTTGGGGTAATCTCTTCGCCCAGTGCCGCAGACAATGACGGGTACATTTGTATGGAAGCCCATTCTCCGTCTATGTCGTAGACACCGCCGTCGGGCAGCGGTAGTTGTCGGGTTCCGATCGCCTCATCGGCTACCTCTTGAATAAGCTCGCGCGTCACTACTGCCGAATCGTCATAGGTCCCGTAGGCCTGGTAGGTCTCCAGCATGGAAAATTCCGGAGAATGCGTGGAATCCGCGCCTTCGTTTCGGAACACACGATTTAGTTCGAAAACCCTGTCGAGCCCTCCGACGACGCAGCGCTTGAGGAACAGTTCCGGCGCGATCCTCAAGTACAGATCGATGTCGAGTGCATTGGAATGCGTGATGAAGGGCCGCGCGGCGGCACCACCGGCCAGCGTCTGCAACATTGGGGTTTCGACTTCGAGAAACCCGCGCCGTTCCAAAGCGTTGCGTATGGCGCGGACCACCGCGATCCGCTGCCGGGCCACGGCGCGTGCCTGCGGTCGGACGATCAGGTCGACGTAGCGCTGCCGGACCCGGGCCTCTTCGCTCATCTCCTTGTGCGCGACGGGTAGCGGGCGCAACGACTTAGACGCCATCTGCCAGGAGTCGGCCAGCACGGACAATTCGCCACGCCGTGAGCTGATCACGTTGCCGTGCACGTAGACGATGTCACCCAGGTCGACATCGGTCTTCCACGCGTCGAGGGATTGCTGGCCGACCTTGTCGAGGCTGATCATCACCTGCAGGCTGGTGCCGTCGCCCTCTTGGAGCGTGGCGAAGCAAAG
>NZ_LZKU01000096.1 GCF_001672975.1 Mycobacterium sp. 1465703.0 | reverse complement strand
GGTCAACACGCGCTGACGTGCCCTCAGAGCCAGGCCTGCTGCCACGACTGGATGCGTTCGGCCAGTTCGGGTCCGCGGTCCTCTTGGATGAAGTGACTGGCGTTGATGCGGGCGTGTGGCTGGCCCGCGGCGCCGGGAATGTGTTTGATCAGGGCGCTGTCGGCCCGCCCGAGGATGGGATCGCGGGCCCCGAAGATGGCCAGGAACGGTTTCTCCCAGCGGCCGAGCCCGTCCCATGCCTTCCTGTTGGCCGGGATCGCCGGATCGGCCGGTGAGGTTGGGACTAACTGGGGAAACGCTCGCGCCCCGGCTTGGTACGTCTTGTCCGGAAAGGGCGCGTCGTAGCCGGCCCGCACCTTCGACGGCACCCGGCGGACCGTCCCGGCGCCGACGATGCGGCCCGCCGGCAACACGGGGGAGTAGTGCGCGAAGGCACGCCAGGCGTAGAAGGCGGGCGGCGTGGGCCGTTGCGCGGTGGGGAGGAAACCATTGGACACCACCAGCCGCCCGATTCGGTCAGGCTGCTCGGCGGCGATGCGCAGGCCGATCAGCGATCCCCAATCCTGCACGAATAGCGTGACGTCCCTGAGGTTGAGGTGCTCGAACCACGAAATCACCCATTCCACGTGCCGCTGGTAGGTGTAATCCTCCACCCGGCTGGGTTTGTCGGAACGGCCGAAACCGATCAGGTCCGGCGCGAGCACGCGGTTCCCGGCATCGGTCAGGGGAGGAATCATCGTGCGGTACAGGTAGCTCCACGTGGGCTCGCCATGCAGCAGAACGATCGGCGGCCCTTCGATCGGCCCCTCGTCGAGGTAGTGCATGCGGAGCGGCCGAGTGTCGCTTGCTGTTACATCAAGGTAGTGCGCAACGAACGGGTAACCTTCCAGGTTTTCGAATCGGGAGTCCGGGGTTCGCAGCACATGCATATTCAGCTCCTCCGGTGAACCGGCACCTCTGTTAGCCTCTCGCGCCGGCGCGAATTCGTCTAGTAGGAGATTCATTGAGCTCGCTGCGTAGCGCTATTAAACTTGGTTGTTCATGGCAATTCGGCGCGCGGTTCTGCTCATAGCCGACATCAGTGGTTACACGCAGTACATGCAGTGGAACCGGATGCACCTCGCCCACGCCCAGCTGACGGTTGCGGCGCTTTTAGAGTCGGTCATCAACGCGGGCAAGGGTCTGAAGCTGGCGAAACTCGAGGGTGACGCCGCGTTCTTCTCGGCGCCGGACAGCGACGCCAAAGTGGTGGTGTGCGACCGGCTGTCACGGATGCGGGCGTCGTTCCTGGAACGGCGAGAGCGGATGAAAAATGACATCGCCTGCGAGTGTGCGAGTTGCGAACAGCTGGACAAGCTATCGCTCAAGTTCGTGGTGCACGTCGGCGAGGTCGCCGATCAGAAGGTGAAGCGCCACGTTGAGCTGGCCGGCTTCGATGTCATCCTGGTGCACCGGATGCTGAAAAACACGGTGCCGGTTGCGGAATACGTGCTGATGACCGATCCCGTCGCGGCATGCCTCGACGACACGATGCGTGCGCTGTGCTTGCCCTTGGTGCACGTCTTCGACGGAATCGGCGAAACGTCGACGCACTACATCGACCTCGCGGCGCTGCAGGTGCCCGCCGCGGCGACCGAGCGCAGCTTTTTGCGCCGGCTCCGCGCGACGATGAAGTTCGAGCTCGACACGCTGCCCTTCACGCTGGGCGTGAAGGAGCCCGCCCAAGGGTTTCGCAACCTGGGCCGAGGCGCCGAGGAAATCTCCGCCTAGCCGAAACCGAAAACCACTGTGTGCCCCGACGCCGCTGCACTATCGAGCGTCAGCCAGGGCGCGGCCCATTCGCGACGCAGCCTCGCTGAGGATGGCTTGCGAGGTAGCAAAGTTCAGTCGCACATGTCCGGTTCCGCCGGTTCCGAACACATGGCCGGAACTAAGCGCCACCCGCGCGTGATCGAGGAACCAGCGGGCAGGCCCGGACAGGTCGGCGACCACCGCAAGGTCATCGGTGACTTCTTCGTCGAAACCGAGTTCGCGGCAATCCAGCCATGCCAGATAAGTGCCTTGTGGCCATTGGTAATTCACGCCGGGAAGGTGCTCGGCGACCAGCTCGCCCAGGAACGCCCGGTTTGCGTCGAGGCCCTGCAGCAGTGAGTCGAGCCAGTCGTCGCCGCTGCGGAACGCCTCGGCGTGCGCGATGATGCCCAGGTGGCTTGGCCCGTGGCCGACCTCCTCCGGCATCCGGCGCAGATCCGCCGCAGCTTCGGGCCCGGCAATGGCCAGGGCTGCCTTGAGGCCGGAAAGGTTCCACGCCTTGGAGGCCGAGATCAGGGCGAATGCATCCTCGGCGCCGGGGACGCTCAGGTACGGCGTGAATCGCGATCCCGGCAAAATCACCGGCGCGTGAATCTCATCGGAGACCACCCGGACCCGCGACCGTCGGGCGCACTCGGCCACGCCGCGCAATTCGTCGACGGTGTGCACCGTCCCCGTCGGGTTGTGCGGATTGCACAGCAGATATGCAACCCTTCGGCCCGACGCGCGTGCCCGGGTAAACGCTTCCTCCAACGCGTCCAAGGCAATTCGGCCCTTGGCATCGAGGGGGGCTTCAATAATGCGACGACCGGAGTGTGTGACGAAAGCGTAGAACGGCGCGTAGACGGGCGGGTTGACGACGACTGCGTCGCCCTCGCCCGTGACAAGCCGCAACGCCTCGACGATGCCCAGCATGACATCCGGAACGATTGCCGTGCGGCCGACCTCGAGGTCATGCCATTGCCAACGCCGCGAAGCGAATTCGCTAACAGCTTCGGCAAACGCGGTACCCGACGGGTAGCCGGTATCGCCGATGTCAATCGCGTGACGCAACGCATCGGCCACGGTCGGTGGCAAATTGACGTCCATCTCGGCAACCCAGAGCGGCAACACATCGTCGGGATGCGCGCGCCACTTCATGCTGGTGCGGAGCCGCAGTTGCTGCAGCGTCAATTCCTCGAGCGGATTAAGCGTCACGCCCCGCAGGGTAACCGGCGCGACCTAGCCACTGACAAACGCATTTTGCGGAATGGTCAACGGCAGATCCACCGAACTCAGCAATCCCGGCTGAGCGGCAACGACATACGGCACGGCGTTGACGACGCGCATCGCGGTGGCGACCATGGCACCCGCCCCGGACGTCATCCCTGCGATGCCGGCCTTGCCGGGATCCTTCAGCGTCGCTGCCAGGGTGCAGTCGATGTCCGGATCACCGGAGATCATGACGCGATAGGACAGATCGCCGATCCCGGTGGGCCAGTCGGGGGCGACGTCGTGAGCAAGTCGGGTGACGTGCTCGATGACGATGGCTTCTCGGCCGTCGACCACTCCGATCGCCTGCATTCGCAGCGCGCCACAGGTTCCGGCCTCGACGGAGCCCATGGCAACTTCCAGCGTCCGGTTGGTGACCGCGCGGTCGAAACCCTCGCGGACTTCTTGGACTTCGACCCCCAAAGCGTCGGCGATCAAGCGGATCTGCCCCTGCCATTCGCCGGCGATGGCGCCGGGGTAGCCGATCCAGGGGTGGTAGTCGAGCGGACGGCCGAAGCCCAGCGCGTCGCTCATGATGTCGGGAACCCCGTAGTCGTCGTACAGGCCGATCTCGAAGGAGTGGATCTTGTCGATCGTCGACGACTGGGTGGACAGCACCAGCGGCAGATAGTCAGCGGCGAAGCCCGGCTCGATACCCGACGCAAACAGGGATGCCTGGCCCTGCTTGGCCGCGGCGACCAGTTGGTCGCGCCACTGGGTGGGCTCGTACGCGTGCGGGTTGACCAATCGCGTCGTGCTGGTTGTGACGACGTTGATCCCGGCTTCGAGCAGCTTGACGTAATCGGGAATGGCCAGCGCATCGCGTTCCGGGCCGCTGGCGGCGTAGATCACGCAGTCGGGTTTGGCCGCGATCAGCGCGTCCGCGTCGTTCGTGGCGCTCACCCCGATCGGCTCACCGCCGGCCAGTTCGCCCGCATCCTTGCCGACTTTTTCGTCCGAGTGCACCCAGACGCCGACCAAGTCCAGATTGGGCCGCCGGGACAGTGCGCGGATGGCGATCGAGCCGATGCCGCCGGTCGCCCACACCACCACGCGATGAGCCGTCATCTTGTTCCTCCTCAGGTGCGTGCGCGTCGCGAACTCGATGAAAGCCGTGGCGGCCGTGGCCGTTACGTCGGAAGCTAACAGCCGCGAACCCGCAGGGTCAAGGGTTTAAGAAAGTGCACACTATCTTAACGAACAAATTTTAGGTTAGTCTGCAGCTGTGAGGGCCGTTCAGCGTTTTGCCCGCCTTCGAGCGACAATTCGGGACTGCGTTGTCGCTCAGGGGCGGGCATTTCACCTGGTGCTGGCAGGGCGCTGATGTTCACCCTCAGGTTCGACATGCGCGCTCCCGATTGGGCCGCGCGGACCACCGATCTGTACACCGCCGCCCTCGACATGTGCGAGTGGGCCGAAACGCGAGGTGCTGTCTTAGCGGTGCTCTCCGAGCACCACGGCGCCGACGACGGTCATCTGCCTGCGCCGTTGCTGCTGGCGTCGGCGATCGCGGCCAGAACGCGCACGTTGGCCATCCTGCTCGCCGCGGTTCCGATTCCGTTGTGGGACCCCGTCCGGCTTGCCGAAGAAATCTGCGTGCTGGACCTGATCAGCAAGGGGCGGGTGTCCTATGCGTTCGGAGTCGGGCACCGAAGCCAGGAGTACGACCACTTCGGTGTCGACATGGCCGTCCGTGGGCGGGTGGCCGATGAACTCCTTGCCGTGCTGGGCCCGCTGGTGCGCGGTGAGCCCGTCGACTATCGGGGCCAGACGGTCCGGGTCACCCCGCGGTGCGGCTCGCCCGGCGGGCCGATGGTGCTCATCGCCGGTGGCAGCAAGGCGGCCGCGCGACGTGCCGGCGCCTTCGGGCTCGGCTTCATCTCCCAGACCGACTCGCCGGGTTTGAAAGAGTTCTACGAAGCGCAATGCCGGGCCCATGGGCATGAACCCGGAATCATGCAGTTCCCCGTTCCGGGCCTTCCCACAACGGTTTTCGTGGCCGATGACGTCGATGAGGCATGGGATGTTTTGGGCCCACACCTGTTGCACGATGCGACGATGGCGGCGTCCTATCGCCCCGACGACAACTCGGTTGCAAGCATCACCCGCGCCGACAGCGTGCACGCGCTTCGCGAAGAGGAGGGCGGCCCATATCGCATCTTCACCCCGGATGAGGCAGCCGAATACGTCCGCAGCGGCCGACTGCTGCCACTGCATCCGTTGTGCGGCGGCATAGCTCCCGAGGTTGCGTGGTCATATCTGGAGCGCGCCACAGCGGCCGTCGCGAGTGGCCGTGGCCAGTAAGGAGGATGGCGTGACGATCGACAACCCCACACGGACCGTGGTGTGGTCCACCGGCGGAGTCGGCAAGCAGGCGATCGACGCCATCAGCCGACGGCCAGACCTGGAACTCGTTGG
>NZ_LZKU01000095.1 GCF_001672975.1 Mycobacterium sp. 1465703.0 | reverse complement strand
CTGGCTGGCCGACGAGCTGACCCGCTCGTGGGGCGCTCAGTGGCCGCATTTGCCCGACGCCATGGAAGAAGCCGCCGGATACGTCGCGCCGAGCTGCGACGAGCTGGCCGGGCTGACCGCGCCAATGGGGGTGGCAGCCGCAGTCGACGACCCCATTCACCCGCTGCAGGCCGGCCTCGACTGGGTGGCCGCCGCGCCGCACGCGGCCTTGCGCACCGTGACGCTGGATCAGATCGGGGCGGATCCCGCCGCCCTGGGTGCGGCGTGCCTGAGCGCGCTCGCCGACTTGTAGCTCAGCCGCCGGTGGTGGTGCGCAGCTGCTGCATGGCCGAGCCGTCGACGCTGCGGCGCGCGGCCGGCTCGGTGGGCGGCGCTTGTTGCCCCTCGGCCTGCTGGCCGGCTTCCTGCTGCGCGGTCTGCTGGGCGGCGGCTTCGCGCAGCTGCTGCGCCATCGGCTCGGGCAGCTGCACGGTCAGCGGTGTCCGTACCGGAAGCGGTGTGTCACCGCGCCGAACCACGGTGTCGGCCAAGGCTGCTCGCGCCTCCTGCTCGAGGGCTTCCATCGTCTCGTGCGGGCCGTTGATGACGCAGCGGATCATCCAGCGGTAGCCGTCGACGCCGATGAAGCGCACCACGCCGGTGGCGGTGCCCACCACTTCGCGACCCCACGGCCCGTCCTTGATGCTGACCTGGGCCGAGTCGTTGCGCAGCGACTCGGCGAGCTCGCCGGCCACTTCGCGCCACAGACCGCCGGTCTTGGGCGCGGCGTAGGCCGCGATGGTGAAACGGCCGTTGGCTGTGACGACCCAAACCGCGCTCGGGACACCGGTTTCGGTCAGCTCGACCTGCAGCTGGCCGGCCTCCGGCATCGGGATCAACACCGAGCCCAGGTCCAGCCTGGCCAGCTCCGCGACGGCGGGGTCATCGAAGTCCTCGATGTCGAACGGACCCTCGAGTTCGTCGGGGACCTGCTCGTCGGCGTCGCGGCCTGCCACCCCGTCGGCCGCCTGTGTGTCGGCGCCGGAGGCATCGTCGTCTTTGGATGTACGTCTACCGAATGCCATCACAAACTCGCATGTCCGCCGGAGGAACCGTGACCGCCATCGCCACGGGATGTTTCGGCCAGCCCGGCCTCGTCGAATGACGACACCTCGACCAACTCCACTAATTCGACTCGCTGCACCAACAACTGGGCGATGCGATCGCCGCGGTGCACCACGATCGGCTCGGACGGGTCCAAGTTGATCAGCGCCACCTTGATCTCACCGCGGTAGCCCGCGTCGATCGTACCCGGGCTGTTGACGATCGAAAGTCCAACGCGCGCAGCCAGTCCCGACCGCGGATGAACCAATCCGACCATTCCGAACGGGATGGCGACAGCGACCCCCGTACGTACTAGGGCGCGCCGCCCGGGTTCCAATTTGACGTCTTCGGCGCTGAAGAGATCGATCCCGGCGTCGCCTTCGTGGGCGCGGCTGGGCAGCGGAAGTTCGGGGTCAAGGCGGACGATGGCCAAACTGGTCGACACGGGGCCACAGACTACCCTTGACTGCGTGTCCGATACGCGCGTCGCGCCGCACAACGTGCGGTATCGCGAACGATTGTGGGTTCCGTGGTGGTGGTGGCCACCGGCCTTTGCGCTGGCGGGCATCATCGCTTTCGAATTCAACATGGGCGTCACCCGCGAGTCGTCCTGGTGGCCGTACGCAGTGCTGTTCGCGGTCGCGGCCGCGGCGCTGTTGTGGTTGGGCCGCATCGAGATCCGGGTCACCGCCGGCCCGGCCGCACCGGGCGAAGTCCAGCTGTGGGCCGGCCCGGCGCATCTGCCGGTCACCGTGATCGCCCGATCCGCTGAGGTAGCAACCTCGGCCAAGTCCGCCGCGCTGGGGCGACAGCTCGACCCGGCAGCCTTTGTCCTGCACAGGGCGTGGGTGGGACCGATGATCCTGGTGGTACTCGACGATCCCGACGATCCGACGCCGTACTGGCTGGTGAGCTGCCGTCACCCCGAGCGGGTGCTGTCGGCATTGCGCGACTGACCGATCAGGCCGCGCAGTCGGTACAGATCATCACGCCGTTCTTCTCGCTGGCCAGCCGGCTGCGGTGTTGCACCAGGAAGCAACTCGAGCAGGTGAACTCGTCGGCTTGCTTTGGGATCACGCGCACCGACAGCTCTTCACCAGACAGATCGGCACCGGGAAGTTCAAAGTTCTCAGCGGTTTCAGATTCGTCGACATCGACCACGGCCGAAGCCGCCTCGTTCCGTCGCGCTTTGAGCTCCTCCAGCGAATCCTCCGAAACGTCGTCGGTTTCGGTACGCCGTGGAGCGTCGTAATCGGTAGGCATTGCCCTATCCCCTCACATGCCCTCGTTAATCCAAGCATCGCTTTGTACCAGCGTCGAACGCATCCACCAAACGATTCGTGCCCGTATCGCGGCCCATTAAGGTGTGATTTACGTCACAGTCCTATTTTTACCCTTGCGCTCGTCTCTGAACAGTGGGTTTAGCATGCGGCTAGAGTGCACCTGTGGTCACTCAAATCACCGAGGGTACAGCCTTCGACAAGCACGGACGGCCCTTTCGGCGGCGCAATCCCCGGCCCGCGATTGTCGTGGTGATTCTTCTCGCAGTGACCACCGCCGTGATCTGGACGGTGGCGCTCACGCGGCCCGCCAACGTGCACGAGGCCGTGGTGTGCAATCCGCCGCCGCAGGCGACCGATTCGGCGCCGGCCCAGCTCGGTGAGCCGGTATCGCGAAGCGCCATGATGGACGTCACGCCCGCCAAGCTCGCCGACACCAAGGTTCGCGTCCTGAACGCCAGCGGCCGGGGTGGGCAGGCCGGTGACGTCGCCGGGGCGATGAAGGACCTCGGCTTCGCGCAGCCGACCGCCGCCAACGATCCCCTCTACGCGGGCGCCAGGCTCAGCTGCCAGGGCCAAATCCGGTTCGGCACCGCCGGACAGGCCACCGCCGCCGCGGTGTGGCTGGTGGCGCCCTGCACCGAACTGTTCAACGACAACCGCGCCGACGACTCCGTCGACCTCGCCCTGGGGACCGACTTCAGCGCGCTGGCCCACAACGACGACATCGATGCCGTGCTCGCCACCCTGCGTCCCGGTGCCACCGAGCCCTCAGATCCCACGCTGCTGGCCAAGATTCACGCCAGCAGCTGCTGACCCGAACGGTCAGTCCAGAATCGGATCCAAGCCGTGGAAGCGCTCCAGCACGGCCAGCAACTCGTCGGCGATCCCGGGCGCGGCGGCCAGCGCCAAGCCGGCCCCCGCCGCACCGGGTGCGGGCATGACCACCCGAGCCCCGGCCTCAGCGGCGATCAGCGCACCCGCGGCGCGATCCCACACCTGCAGACCGTGCTCGTAGTAAGCATCGAGCCGGCCCGAGGCGACCATGCACAGATCCAGGGCCGCCGATCCGATCCGCCGAACGTCGCGGACCACTGGCAGCATGCGCGCCAACAGCGCCGCCTGCGCCGCACGGCGCTGCCGCGAGTAGCCAAAACCGGTGCCTAGCAACGCCATCGACAAATCGTCGACGGCGGCGCACTGCAACGGCTGGGTGCCGTCGCCGTCGGTGACATGCGCACCCAGGCCGACGGCCGCCGAATAGACCCGGTTTCCAGCGACGTCGGCGACCGCCCCGGCCACTGACTCACCGTCGACCTGTGCGCCGACCGATACGGCGTAGCTGGGAATGCCGTAGACGAAATTCACTGTGCCGTCGATGGGATCGAGCACCCAGGTGACCGATCCGGCCGGCGTGTCCGCCGGACCGGCCGGCCCACCGCCTTCCTCGCCGAGAATTGGTTCCCCAGGCCGTAATTCGGCCAGCCGATCACGCAACAGCCGTTCCGTTTCGGTGTCGACCACGGTCACCGGATCGGTGGGGGTGCTCTTGGATCGCACCGCGCCGCTGCCTGGGGTTGGCGAGCTGCCCGGGTCGGCGCCGAAAACCTCTGCCCGCCGACGCTTCACGAACGCAGCGGCCTCGGTGGCCACGGTTTCGGCGACCGACCGCAGCCGTACCAGCTCGTCATCGGATTGGGTCACCCGTCTATCGCATCACAGTCGCCACGGCCGCGCAGACGCCGCAGGCCGCACCGGTGCGGCGTTAAGGTGAGCGGACAGCCCCGTCACGCCGAGGAGATTCGATGACCAGCACCGACTCGACCACGGACACGCCCGGTATCGCCACGGCCGACGGTCCGCCACGGCGTCGGGGATTCGGGATCGACGTCGGCGGCAGTGGCATCAAGGGCGGCATCGTCGACATGGACACCGGCCAGTTGATCGGTGATCGGGTCAAGCTGCTGACCCCGCAGCCCGCGACGCCGTCGGCGGTGGCCAAGACGATCGCCGCGGTCGTCGACACTTTTGGGTGGACCGGTCCGCTGGGAGTGACCTATCCGGGAGTCGTCACGCACGGCGTCGTCCAGACGGCGGCCAACGTGGACAAGACCTGGATCGGCAGCAACGCACGCGACATCATCAGCGCCGAGCTGGGCGGCCAGGATGTCACCGTCCTCAACGACGCCGACGCGGCCGGGCTGGCCGAGGAGCACTACGGGGCGGGTAAAGGCCAGTCAGGCCTGGTGGTGTTGCTGACCTTCGGCACCGGGATCGGTTCCGCGGTGATTCATAACGGGACGCTGATCCCCAACACCGAGTTCGGCCATCTCGAGGTTGGCGGCAAGGAAGCCGAGCAGCGAGCGGCGTCCTCGGTGAAGGAGAAGAACGACTGGTCCTACGAGAAGTGGGCCAAACAGGTCAGCAGGGTGCTGGTGACCATCGAGAACGCGGTGTGGCCGGATCTGTTCATCGCCGGCGGTGGCATCAGCCGCAAGGCCGACAAATGGTTGCCGCTGCTGACCAACCGCACCCCGGTGGTGGCCGCGGCCCTGCTCAACACCGCCGGAATCGTCGGCGCGGCCATGGCCTCCACCTCGGACGTGACCCACTGATTTTGCCCGGCAGAGCCGTAGGACTGCGCACTGTCGTTACAATGGTGCTCGGCGAACGCCCAACCGACAGCGTGCGACTAGTCATGCTGATACCAACGCCGACATCGACATAGCAGACACTTTCGGTTAACCATGCCCAATACCCACCGGAAGTGAGCCCAAACGAAGGGGTGTAAGTGGCAGCGACCAAAGCAAGCCCGGCAACGGATGGGCCGGTGAAACGCACCGCCACGAAGTCTCCGTCGTCCCCCGCGAAGCGACCGGCGGCCAAGGCCGCCAACGGCTCGGCGCCGGCCAAACGCGCCGCCAAGGCGGCATCGCCGTCCACCAAGTCCGAGTCGGCCGAGCCCGCCAAGAAGAGCCGCGGTACGGCGAAGGGCGACGGCGCTAAGGCGCCGTCGGGGCGCGGAACCAAAGCGGCCAAGGGCGCAGACGCCGACGCCCTTGATTCCGATGGTGCCGTCGAGGATCTCGACAACGAGCCCGACCTTGAGGGTGATCCTGGCGAAGACCTCGACATCGACGCCGACCTCAGCCTCGATGACCTCGAGGAAGACGTAGCGTCCGACGGTGAAGAGTCGGACGAGGGCGACGCCGAGGAGGCCGAGGCCGAGGGCGAGGAAGAAGCAGCCGCCCCCAAGGCCAAGGCCGCCGAAACCGCGGCAGAGGACGACGAGGACATTCCTGAGCCCAGCGAAAAGGACAAGGCTTCCGGCGATTTCGTTTGGGACGAAGACGAATCCGAGGCGTTGCGCCAGGCCCGCAAGGACGCCGAACTCACCGCCTCCGCCGACTCGGTCCGCGCGTACCTCAAGCAGATCGGTAAGGTCGCGCTGCTCAATGCCGAGGAAGAGGTCGAGCTGGCCAAGCGGATCGAGGCCGGTCTTTATGCCACGCAGCTGATGACCGAACTCTCTGAGCGCGGCGACAAGCTGCCCGCCGCTCAGCGCCGCGACATGATGTGGATCTGCCGCGACGGCGACCGCGCCAAGAACCATCTGCTGGAGGCCAACCTTCGACTGGTGGTGTCGCTGGCCAAGCGCTACACCGGCCGCGGCATGGCGTTCCTGGACCTCATCCAGGAAGGCAACCTGGGTCTGATCCGCGCGGTCGAGAAATTCGACTACACCAAGGGTTACAAGTTCTCCACGTACGCCACCTGGTGGATCCGTCAGGCCATCACCCGTGCCATGGCCGACCAGGCCCGCACCATCCGTATCCCGGTGCACATGGTCGAGGTGATCAACAAGCTGGGCCGTATCCAGCGCGAGCTGCTGCAGGACTTGGGCCGCGAGCCCACGCCGGAAGAGCTGGCCAAGGAAATGGACATCACGCCCGAAAAGGTGCTGGAGATCCAGCAATACGCCCGCGAGCCGATTTCGCTGGACCAGACCATCGGCGACGAAGGTGACAGCCAGCTGGGCGATTTCATCGAGGACAGCGAGGCCGTGGTGGCCGTCGACGCGGTGTCGTTCACGCTGCTGCAAGACCAGTTGCAGTCGGTGTTGGAGACGCTGTCGGAGCGCGAGGCCGGTGTCGTACGGCTGCGTTTCGGTCTGACCGACGGCCAGCCCCGCACCCTGGACGAGATCGGGCAGGTTTACGGCGTGACCCGTGAGCGCATCCGCCAGATCGAGTCCAAGACGATGTCGAAGCTGCGCCACCCCAGCCGCTCCCAGGTGCTGCGCGACTACCTCGACTGAGAACACACCGCTTGATGCATTGCCGTTCTCAGCTACGGCGACGGGACCGCTGGGAAATAGTGGCTAGGCTCGCCTCCGCCCAAAAACGACTGAGTCATTAGGCCGGCGCTGTTCGCTGATTGTGCGACGCCTTTCGCGAGTTCGAACCGGTCGTCGTCGTCCTGTAAAGCGGCCGCTTGCAATCCAAATGCAGTCGAGAAAATTCTCTGATCCGGCCGTGACCTCAGATATCGCGAATGACAGCGGTCAGCTTGCGCTAAGCCGATCAGGAATCAATCCTCGACAGTCGTGTCGGCACTTCGCCCCGGTCCAGTGAACCTCGCGCGGAGGACAAACGTGTCAACGAACAACATGCCGTTATCTCGTCCGACGAGGGGAGGGAGAGGTAATGGGCGACAGGCACCACGATCCGACCGATCATTTCCGGACCACGCAACCGCGCGCTGGTCTCACGATGAAGGACAACCTGTTATGGCCGGGGTTCGTCCTGCTGGCTGTCGCGGTAGGCGGGACGATAAGTGCTTTAGCGGTCGCCGCTTACGGGCACGACGAATGGCTTGTCAGGACGGTGCTTGTCGCCGTACTCGGACTGGTCGCCGCAACGCTATGGTTCGTCGCGGAGCTTCGCCGCGTGTCCCGCATTGACGAGCAATGGTTACGCCAACGACGCCGACGCATCCGCCGCGAGCGCGCTGCCAGCTCGGAGCCGAGCCGCAACGTAATACGCGACCCGAGCGCTTCGAACGTGTAATTGCCGTTCATCTAGCAGCGGATCGGCCATCGCCCACCGACGGCAGCGACGCCATCTCAGCGTGAGCAATGCGTAATCGAGGTGCCTGCAACCCGCTCTGAACCCAAGGCGCGGGCGGTTTCGCAGGCATCGGCAGGGGTAGACCGTATGAACAGATCGTGACATGCAAATGAACGCGATGATTCGACGGATAGGCACAGACATGGCGAACAAAACTTCCACCAAGACCCGCCGCGCCGGATCAGGGACCTCCCGACGCGCCGCTTCGAAGGGATCTGCTGCGAGCAACAAGAAGCCGAGCAAGGCGCGGCCCGCTAGCCGCACTCACAATTCGAGGCGCCCCGCCGGCAAACGCAGCACATCAGCACAGACTCCGCCGGCGGGGACTGTCGCCGCAGCGCAAAAAGTGCTGCGCGCGATCGCGCGTCGCGAAGACAACCTACGCGCTGCCTTGAGGCGCCAAAAGAAAACGCTCAAGCAATTGAAGAAGGCCTCTAAGACACACCGCGGCACAGTCAAATCTCTAAAAGCTGACCTCGATAAGGTCAGCAAGGCTCGGAAGTCTGTCGTTTTGCAGCCTTAGCAGGGCTTCGCGGTAGTGGCTACATCGAGCTTTCGGTAGGTGTTAACGAACCCATCCGGATAAGTGTGTGCATCGCGTCATTTGAATGACAACCTTCAATGCCACTCGCCTCAGTACGCGACTATTTCGACCAAGCGAAATTCGGCCGATCACGCCACAACACTTGGCGTGCAGTCTGTTTCAGCGCTAGCCGTGCGCCGGTAGACCAAACGCCTGCTGCCACCGGGAAATTCGGCTGCGCCGACGGCGTCGTCGTCTTACGGTGACTCCCATGTCAATCAACCGCAAAGTGGTGTTCTCCGATTCGGCCTTCGAATCGGAGGCCGGTTACTCGCGCGCGGTGCGGATCGGCCCGCATGTGTCGGTGGCCGGGACAACCGCCGCCGGGCCGGCAGGCGATATCGCCACCCAGGCCCGAGATGCGCTGCGCCGCATCGAGATTGCGCTACAGCAAGCGGGCGCGGCGCTCACCGACGTGGTACGCACCCGCATCTATGTCACCGACATCTCACGCTGGCGCGAGGTGGGAGCCGTGCACCAGGAGGTCTTCGGTGCGATACGCCCCGCGGCGACCATGGTTGAAGTTTCGGCGCTGATCGCACCGGAGTTGCTGGTGGAGATCGAAGCCGACGCCTACGTCGACTCCCCGGGTGGATCGGGTGGATCGGGTGGATCGGCCGGCTCGTCGGCGACCAGCGGCGGGAAGGTGCCGTCGGCGCCCGGCGGGTAGGCGGTGACCCGGACCACGGCGGCCAGCGGCAGTGCGCCGTACAGATGCGGGAACAACATCGACTCGGGATCGGTTGGCACTCCTGGCTCCCAAAGCACCGGCGAGTCGAGCCGGGCCGGGTCGATGTGCAACAGGACCAGATCCTCACGACCGCGGTAGAGCCGGTTGGCGGGCAGGTGCACCTGCCCGGGAGTCGACAGGTGGATGAACTCACCACCGCCGGCATCGCCCGGGCGGATACCGCCGCGCCGGCGGGCTTGATCCCACTGCTGGGTTCCGCACAGGTGCACCAGGACATCGGAGGCGAAGGTCACATTTCGACACCCTAGAGATCGGCTAAACCAAACCTGACCAGGCCGTGAGAAACGACACACCCGATAACGATCGGGGAACAAGGCGAAAACGCCATACGTCTGACAGAGTGAAAGAACGAGAACGGAGAAGCCATGAATGCAACTCTGACGAGTCCCCAACTGACCAGAGCCGACCGCTGCGACCGCTGCGGTGCTGCGGCTCGGGTACGCGCCAAGCTGCCTTCCGGACTTGAGCTTCTCTTCTGCCAGCATCACGCCAACGAGCACGAGGCGAAGCTGACTGAGCTGGCCGCCGTGCTGGAGACCAGCGAAAGCTAGCCCGCAGCCGAACTCACCCATCGCCAATGTGGGCGGTGCGAGCGATTTTCGGTAATGCTGGACGGGTATGAGCGAGCAGGTCGCAAAACCGTCGCGCCACCACATTTGGCGAATCACCCGGAGGACTCTTTCCAAGAGTTGGGACGACTCGATTTTCTCCGAGTCGGCTCAGGCTGGTTTCTGGTCGGCGTTGTCACTGCCGCCGCTGCTGCTTGGGCTGCTGGGCACGTTGGCCTATGTGGCGCCGCTGTTCGGCCCGGACATGCTGCCCAGCATCCTGCGCCAGCTGATCTCAACCGCACACAGCGTGTTCTCCCGCAGCGTGGTCAACGAGATCATCGAGCCGACCGTGCGCGACATCGCCAACAACGCCCGCGGCGAGGTGGTGTCGCTGGGGTTCATCATCTCGTTGTGGGCCGGGTCGTCGGCCATCTCGTCGTTCGTCGACTCCGTGGTCGAGGCGCACGACCAAACGCCGTTGCGCCACCCGGTGCGCCAGCGCCTGTTCGCGCTGTTCCTCTACGTGGTGGGGCTGGTGTTCGTGGTGGCGACGGCGCCGTTGGTGGTCTTGGGACCGCGCAAGGTGGGTGAGCACATTCCGGTCAGCCTGGCCAACGCGCTGCGGTACGGCTACTACCCGGCCTTGATCCTCGTCCTGCTGGTTGGGGTGGTGATCTTGTACCGCGTGTCGTTGCCGGAGCCGCTGCCGACGCATCGGCTGATCTTCGGTGCGGCGCTGGCCACCGCGGTGTTCGTGATTGCCACCCTGGGCTTGCGGATCTACCTGCAGTGGATCACCAGTACCGGCTACACCTACGGCGCGCTCTCCACGCCGATCGCATTCCTGCTGTTCTCGTTCTTCGGTGGCTTCGCGATCATGATCGGCGCCGAACTCAATGCCGCCATCCAGGAGGAATTCCCCGCGCCCAGGACGCATGCGCACCGGCTGCGCAGATGGCTGCTGTCGCGCTCGCCCGTGCTGGCGAAGGCGGCCGACACGCTGTCGAATCCGGTGACCCAGAACCCCATCACCGCGCAACGCGACGTCGCGCCGGCCGAGCCGCCCCGCTAGATCAGCCCTTCTTCATCCGGTCGTAAATCTGCTTGCAGTCCGGGCAAACCGGTGAGCCCGGCTTGGCCGCCTTGGTGACCGGAAACACTTCACCGCACAACGCCACGACGTGGTTGCCCATCACCGCGCTTTCGGCGATCTTGTCTTTCTTGACGTAGTGGAAATACTTCGGCGTATCGCTGCCGGTCCCGTCGTCGACGCGTTCGTCGGTCTCGGTGCGCTCGATCGTCTGGGTCTGCATACCTGACATTGTGCACTGCCGGACGCCCCCAGAAACCGGCTGAGCCGGAATCGCCCGGTTGTGGGACAGTGGAGAAATGAAGCACGGCTCCGCCCGGGGGTTCGACGGCAGGTTCGATGACGACGGCCGGCCAGTGCTCATCACCGCCGCGGCGACCTCATACGAGGAACAGCATCGCGCGCGGGTCCGTAAGTACCTGACTTTGATGGCTTTCCGGATCCCGGCGCTCATCCTGGCCGCCGTCGCCTACGGCGCGTGGCACAACGGGTTGATCTCCCTGGCGATCGTGGCGGCGTCAATTCCGTTGCCGTGGATGGCCGTGCTGATCGCCAACGATCGGCCGCCGCGCAGCGCCGACGAGCCTCGCCGGTTCGACAACGCCCGGCAGCGCACTCCCCTGTTCCCTCGAGCCGAACACCCGGCGCTGGAGCCTCCGCGACACCCGCAGCCGGGGTGGCCGCCGGGCGCCCACGGCGGAATGGATCACGGCTAGTCGTCGTTGCCGGTAAGGGTGCCGCAGACGGCGGCCTTCTCAGGACATTCTCAGGTCTGCGGCACATTTGTGCACGTCAAGACGTGTGAGATGGGGAATCGCCGGGAACTCTCAGAGCTGGTCTGTCGTTGAACTCCATGACAGTACAAGCCGAACGGGAGGTCGCTATGGCGAACGCCAGCACGAGCAGATTTGACGGCGATCTGGATGCTCAAAGCCCCGCAGCGGATCTAGTGCGCGTATATCTGAACGGAATCGGTAAAACCGCACTTCTGAATGCGGCCGGCGAAGTCGAACTCGCCAAGCGCATCGAAGCCGGGCTTTACGCCGAACATCTGCTCCAAACGCGTAAGCGCCTCGGGGAGAACCGTAAACGCGATCTAGAGGCCGTTGTTCGCGACGGTCAGGCGGCGCGCCGTCACCTGCTGGAAGCAAACCTGCGTCTGGTTGTGTCGCTGGCCAAGCGGTACACCGGTCGGGGCATGCCGTTGCTGGACCTGATCCAAGAGGGCAATCTCGGACTGATCCGTGCGATGGAAAAGTTCGATTACACAAAGGGATTCAAGTTCTCGACCTACGCGACCTGGTGGATCCGTCAGGCCATCACCCGCGGCATGGCTGACCAGAGCCGCACCATCCGGCTGCCGGTCCACCTGGTGGAGCAGGTCAACAAGCTGGCGCGGATCAAGCGCGAGATGCACCAGAATCTGGGACGCGAGGCCACTGACGAGGAGTTGGCCGCGGAGTCTGGCATTCCGGTGGAAAAGATCAACGACCTGCTCGAGCACAGTCGCGACCCGGTGAGCCTGGACATGCCGGTCGGGTCCGAGGAGGAAGCCCCGCTGGGCGACTTCATCGAGGACGCCGAAGCGATGTCGGCCGAGAACGCGGTGATCGCCGAACTGCTGCACACCGACATCCGCAGCGTGCTGGCCACCTTGGACGAGCGTGAACACCAGGTGATCCGGTTGCGTTTCGGCCTCGACGATGGCCAGCCGCGCACCCTGGACCAGATCGGCAAGCTGTTCGGACTGTCCCGGGAGCGGGTCCGCCAAATCGAGCGGGACGTAATGTCCAAACTGCGCAACGGGGAACGCGCCGACAGGCTACGGTCATACGCGAGCTAACACCTCACCCAAGCCAGGTAACAAGACAGTATGCCCGCCGCGCCAGCGGCGGGCATACTGCTTGCCTGGGAGGCGTTACAACCATTCACGCAGCTGGCCAAGTAGACTCAGCGTCGACGGAGGGTGCTGAATGAACGACCTGGTTGACACCACCGAGATGTACCTGCGGACCATCTACGACCTCGAAGAAGAGGGCGTGACGCCGCTGCGTGCCCGCATCGCCGAACGCCTCGATCAGAGCGGGCCGACTGTCAGCCAAACCGTGTCGCGCATGGAGCGGGACGGTTTACTCCACGTGGCCGGTGACCGCCACCTCGAGCTCACCGACAAGGGCCGGGCGCTGGCCATCTCCGTGATGCGGAAACACCGCCTGGCCGAGCGATTGCTGGTCGACGTGATCGGCTTGCCCTGGGAAGAGGTCCACGCGGAGGCGTGCCGCTGGGAGCACGTGATGAGCGAGGACGTCGAGCGGCGACTGATGAAGGTGCTCAACAACCCGACCACCTCTCCGTTCGGCAACCCGATCCCGGGGCTGCTGGATCTGGGTGTTGGCCCGGAGTCCGGGTCCGAGGACGGCCCCCTGGTCCGGCTGACCGAATTGCCCGCCGGTGCGCCGGTGGCCGTGGTGGTGCGGCAGTTGACCGAACACGTCCAGGGCGACATCGATCTGATCTCGCGGTTGAAGGACGCCGGCGTCGTCCCCAACGCGCGCGTCACCGTGGAGACCAGCCCCGCCGGGGTGACCATCGTCATCCCGGGTCACGAGAACGTCACCCTGCCGCACGAGATGGCGCATGCGGTCAAGGTCGAGAAAGTCTGACCCGACGGCACGCGCCCAGCTATCCGGCCCTGCGGCCGAACGGGCGTCGCGGCGGTAGCCGCAGCCCGAACCGCCCGGCCAGCCGGTAGCCGGTCAGTGCCAGGTCGCGGATGTGCTCGGGCCGCAGACCCGACTGCAACGCGGTGTCCAGCATGCCCGCCATCCGATGGTCGGGCTCGCAACGCAGCGCCTCCTGCAGTGACACTCCGGCGAGCGGGCCATCGCCGCGGGCATAGGCGCTGAAGGCGATCAGCACCAGCGCCTCCACCCGCCATGGCGCGGGCAACGTGCGCGCCAGCAGGGCCCACAACGACTCGACGTCGCCGGCGCGCTCCCCGACCGCGAGGGCATACAGGATGTCACGCACCTGCGCGTCGCTCAGCGCGCAGCCCAGCGTCGCCAACTCCTCGTCGGACAGCGATTCGCCGGCAGCAACTCTGGAGGCGGCGGCCATCGCCAGCTCCACGTCGCCGCGGGTGCAGCGGACCGGGTGGGCATGATGGGCCGCCCGCCGTCGGTCGGCCTGCCGGCTGACGGTCTCGGCCAGCGCGGCGCTGCGCGCCGGGTCGTCGGGCGCGATAACGGCCTGCAGGTCGGCGCGACGCGGATAGAGGCGTCTGCCTTCCAGCACCGCCGCGGCGGCCAGCGGGGAGGCAGCGGGATCGTCGATCGGGCCGCTCGACCCGCAGCCCTCGGCACAATGCCAGTGCCCACCGAGGGCTATCTGGTCGACCACGTGGCTGGCCCACAGCTCAATACCGTGCTGCGACAAGGCTTCTGCGAGCGTCACCGACAACTGTCGGTATTCCTCATTGCAGCTTGGACAGTTCGCCCCGTCCGCGTCGACGATCACCGCGATCACCGCCTCGGGCGATGCCGCGGCCGCAACCTCGGCCAAGTGCTCCACCCGGGCGGCAAGTTCGTCGGAGAGGTCCACGCGCATCACCGACCCGAGTTCCCCGTCGCCCAAAGACACCAATACCAATGAATTTTCGGGAACGAAGCCGAGAACGGCCGGCAGCGCGGCGATGAGTGCACCGGGGCGGGAAAGTTCAAAGTCAGGGCGATGCGTCGTCATGAGCACCAACGCTGACGGCCGACACCGTCAACCGGTGCGCACCTGCACCGGTGCGGCAGCGCAGCTGTGCACGAACCCAGCACTGTGAGTTGTGCTGCTTTACTGTTTATGCCATGAGTTCGGCGCAAGAGTACGACATGGTGGTCATCGGGTCCGGGCCCGGCGGGCAAAAGGCCGCCATCGCCTCGGCCAAGCTCGGTAAGTCGGTTGCGGTCGTCGAACGCGGCCAAATGCTGGGCGGTGTCTGTGTCCAGACCGGCACCATCCCGTCAAAGACGTTGCGCGAGGCCGTCCTCTACCTCACCGGGATGAGCCAGCGCGAACTCTACGGCGCGAGCTACCGGGTGAAGGAGAAGATCACCCCGGCCGACCTGCTGGCCCGCACCCAGCACGTGATCGGCAAGGAAGTCGACGTGGTGCGCAACCAGTTGATGCGCAACCGCATCGACCTGCTGATCGGCCACGGGCGTTTCCTGGACCCACACACCATCGAGGTCGAAGACCCGTCGCATCGCGAAAAGATAACCATCAGTGGCAAATACGTCGTAATCGCCACCGGCACCCGGCCAGCGCGGCCGTCCGGGGTCGAGTTCGACGAACATCGGGTGCTCGACTCCGACGGCATTCTCGATCTCAAGTCGCTGCCCACCTCGATGGTGGTGGTCGGCGCGGGCGTCATCGGCATCGAGTACGCCTCCATGTTCGCGGCGCTGGGCACCAAGGTCACCGTCGTGGAAAAGCGCGGCGACATGCTCGACTTCTGCGACCCCGAGGTCGTCGAGGCGCTGAAGTTCCACCTGCGCGACCTGGCGGTGACGTTCCGGTTCGGTGAGGAAGTGACCGCGGTCGACGTCGGGTCGGCGGGCACCGTCACCACCCTGGCCAGCGGCAAGCAGATTCCCGCCGAGACGGTGATGTATTCGGCCGGGCGACAGGGCCAGACCGATCATCTCGATCTGCAAAACGCGGAGCTGGAAGCCGACAACCGCGGGCGCATCTTTGTCGACGACAATTTCCAGACCAAGGTGCCGCACATCTATGCCGTCGGCGACGTCATCGGTTTCCCGGCGCTGGCCGCGACGTCGATGGAGCAGGGTCGCCTGGCCGCCTACCACGCGTTCGGGGAAGCCTGCGACGGCATCACCGAGCTGCAACCGATCGGCATCTACTCGATCCCCGAGGTCTCCTACGTCGGCGCCACCGAGGTGGAGCTCACCAAGAACTCAATCCCCTACGAGGTCGGGGTGGCCAGGTACCGGGAGCTGGCCCGCGGCCAGATTGCCGGCGACTCCTACGGGATGCTCAAACTGCTGGTTTCCACCGAGGACCTCAAGCTGCTCGGCGTGCACATCTTCGGTACCAGCGCCACCGAGATGGTGCACATCGGGCAGGCCGTGATGGGCTGCGGCGGCACGGTTGACTATCTGGTGGACGCGGTGTTCAACTACCCCACGTTCTCCGAGGCCTACAAGGTGGCGGCGCTCGATGTGATGAACAAAGTCCGGGCGCTCAACCAATTCCGCCACTGACCCGACGGTGGCGACCCGCGGCGCCCGGCTCCGCCGAGCTGGCGATCGCCACTAACCCGACGGTGGCGACCCACTGCGCCCGGCTCCGCCGAGCTGGCGATCGCCACTAACCCGACGGTGGCGACCCACTGCGCCCGGCTCCGCCGCGCTGGCGAACGCCACTAACCCGACGGTGGCGACCCGCGGCGCCCGGCTCCGCCGAGCTGGCGAACGCCACTAACCCGACGGTGGCGACCCACTGCGCCCGGCTCCGCCGCGCTGGCGATCGCCACTAACCCGACGGTGGCGACCCACTGCGCCCGGCTCCGCCGCGCTGGCGATCGCCACTAACAGGCGTCTTGCAGGTCGTTCGGTATCGGATCGCCGGGACCGCCGGTCTCAGCACGGGTCAGCAACGCCGCGGTTTGGGCGTCGAAGGGCGCCGAATACGACACGTTCGGGGCGCAGCCACCGCGCTCGAGACCGCCGATCAGACCGATGAGCGAGGTGCCGCTGACCCAGGGCGCACCGCTGGTGCCGTCCACCATCCCCTCGCAGGCCAATGAGGGAAATCCGGTGTCGGTAACCGAGGTGGCGGCCTGGCAGCCGATGGGTGAGCCGCCCACGCCGGCCGGATAACCCAGCACCGTGACGCGGCTGCCCGGCGGGGGTGTCACCCCCAGCGTCAGCGCCAAGCCGGCCCGGGACTCGACCGGGGCGCCGGTCTCGTTGGTGACCCGCGCGATCGCGTAGTCGGCGTGCGGGTCCTTGCTGGTCGTCCAGCGTGGATCGAGGTAGACCGCATCGGCCTTCCACACGTCGGTGGGACCGGGTGCGGCATCCCCGGCGAAGCCGGGCACGAAGGTGATCAGCGAGGCCCCGGCCAGACAGTGCGCGGCCGTCATGATCAGGTTTCCGGCGGTCGAATGCACCACCGACCCGGTACACACGTGCAGCGGGCCGCCGTCGATGAAGATCGCTCCGATGCGCCGGTCCGGCTCGACCGGGCCCGCGACCGCCTTCTGTTCGGGCTGGCTGAGCCGTTGCACCGGTCCGCCGACCCGCGGCGCGGTCACCGGTGCACCTGACACATGGTCGGGCGGTCGGTGACACGACGTCAATGACGTCGCCACCCCCACCACCGAACAGAGCATCAGGATCCGAATGCGCATCGCCTTCATCATGCCTGACCGGCGGACGGCAGGCCGACTTCCATCCACCACGGTGTGCCACCGGGTTTGCTGGCACACGAGGTGGTGGCCCCCGGCGGATTAGGCCTGGGAATTATCGTGTTTCAGCTATAAGCGTGACGTGAAGTTCGCTGATCAATATTGGTGCCGCCTGATTCGGGGGACACTTGGTAGGGCACCCTGGAAAGACCCCCGAGAGGAGGGATCGCAGATGGCTCACCATCAAGACCCAGGTGATCAGTACCAGCCAGGGCAGGCTGGCATGTACGAGCTGGAGTTGCCGGCGCCGCAGTTGTCGACGTCCGATGGCCGTGGGCCCGTGCTGGTACACGCCCTGGAGGGTTTTTCCGACGCCGGTCACGCCATCAAGCTGGCGGCCGCGCATCTCAAGGCGGTGTTGGACACAGAACTGGTCGCGTCGTTCGCGATCGACGAATTGCTGGACTACCGCTCGCGGCGGCCGTTGATGACGTTCAAGACGGATCACTTCACCAGCTACGAGGACCCCGAGCTGAGTTTGTACGCGATGCGCGACACCATCGGCACGCCCTTTCTGTTGCTGGCCGGCATGGAGCCGGATCTCAAGTGGGAGCGGTTCATTACCGCGGTGCGCCTGTTGGCCGAGCGCCTCAACGTACGCCAGACCATCGGCCTGGGCACCGTCCCGATGGCAGTTCCGCACACCCGGCCGATCACCATGACCGCGCACTCGAACAACCCGGATCTGATCGCCAACTTCCAGCCGTGGATCTCGGAGATCCAGGTCCCAGGCAGCGCGTCCAACCTGCTGGAATACCGGATGGGCCAGCACGGGCACGAGGTGGTCGGTTACACCGTGCACGTGCCGCACTACCTCACGCAGACCGATTACCCGGCCGCCGCGCAGGCGTTGCTCGAGCAAGTCGCCAAGACCGCGTCGCTGGAGCTGCCGCTGACCGCCTTGACCGAAGCGGCCGAGGTGATTCGGGCCAAGATCGACGAACAGGTCGAAGCAAGCGCGGAAGTCGCTCAAGTGGTGGCCGCGCTTGAGCGCCAGTACGATGCCTTCATCGACGCTCAGGAGAACAGATCGTTACTAGCTCGCGACGAGGATCTACCTAGCGGCGACGAGCTGGGCGCGGAGTTCGAGCGATTTCTGGCCCAGCAGGCAGAGAAGAAGTTCGATGACGACGACAAACCCTGACCGCCGTACACGCTCGGGCCACAACCCGTAGCCACCGCCCTTAGCCCGGCACGACACCAAGGTTGGCGATATGACCGAGCGGAAGCGCAAGAACACGCTCCGCCCGGTGCGTGAAGTAACCGCACCCACACTCGAGTTCCGAACCATCCATGGTTACAAGCGGGCCTACCGCATCGCCGGTTCCGGGCCGGCGATCCTGCTGATCCACGGCATCGGCGACAACTCCACCACATGGAATACCGTGCAGGCCAAGCTCGCCCAGCGTTTCACGGTCATCGCCCCGGACCTTCTGGGTCACGGCCAATCCGACAAGCCGCGGGCTGACTACTCGATCGCGGCATATGCAAACGGGATGCGTGACCTGCTGAGCGTGCTCGACATCGATCGGGTGACCATCATCGGCCACTCGCTGGGCGGCGGTGTGGCCATGCAATTCGCCTACCAATTTCCGCATTTGGTGGAGCGGCTGATCCTGGTCGGTGCCGGCGGAGTGACCAAGGATGTCAACTTCGTGTTGCGGTGCGCTTCACTTCCTATGGGCAGCGAGGCAATCGCCCTGCTGAGGTTGCCGTTGGTGCTGCCAGCCGTTCAGGTCTTGGGACGCGTCCTGGGCGCGGCGTTGGGCAGCACCGGCCTGGGTCACGACCTGCCCAACGTGCTGCGCATTCTCGACGACCTGCCGGAACCGACGGCCTCTGCGGCCTTCAGCCGGACCCTGCGGGCGGTAGTGGATTGGCGCGGGCAGATCGTCACCATGCTCGACCGATGTTATTTGACCGAAGCCATTCCGGTGCAGATCGTCTGGGGCACCAAGGACGTGGTGGTTCCGGTCCGGCACGCGTGGATGGCGCATGCCGCGATGCCCGGCTCCCGGCTCGAAATCTTCGAAGGCTCAGGCCATTTCCCCTTTCACGACGACCCGGCACGCTTCATCGACGTGGTGGAGCGCTTCATCGATTCCACCGCTCCCGCCGAATACGATCAGGAAAATCTGCGTGGGTTGCTCCGCACTGGCGGCGGCGAGCACACGGTCTCCGGCCCGCCTCCCACGCGCGTCGCCGTGTTGAGCGCCATGGGTTCCGACGAACGCAGCGCCACCTGATCACCTTGATCGATGCCGCCGGCGGCGGAGTCGTACAGTCGGGCCATGGGGATCGACGTGACGGTGTATGCGGGTGTTCACCGATTCGGACGGCAATTTCGGTAATCCGCTGGGTGTGGTCGATGCCGGCCAGGTCAGGCGCGCCAGCCGGCAGCGGCTGGCAACCCAATTGGGTTACAGCGAGACGGTTTTCGTTGAGCTTCCGGCCGCCGGGTCGGCCACCGCGCACGCCGCCATCTACACGCCGCGAACCGAACTGCCGTTCGCCGGGCACCCCACCGTCGGAGCGACGTGGTGGCTGCGCGAGAACGGCTCGCCGATCAACACACTGCAGGTGCCGGCCGGGATCGTGCAGGTGGGTTACGACCAGCACCGTGCCATCATCCACGCACGCGCGGAATGGGCGCCTGACTTCGCGTTGCACGAATTCGCTTCGGCCGAAGAGGTTCTCGCCGCCGACCCGGCGGACTTTCCCGACGACACCGCGCACTACCTGTGGGCCTGGACCGACCGGGCGAGCGGATCTTTGCGGGTGCGCATGTTCGCCGCCAATCTCGGTGTGGTCGAGGACGAGGCGACCGGTTCGGCGGCGATGCGGATCACCGATTACTTGAGTCGGGACCTGCGGATCACGCAGGGCAACGGTTCGGTCATCGAAACAACCTGGAGCGCCGAAGGCTGGGTGGGTGTGGCCGGGCGCGTCGTCAATGACGGTGTGAGACAACTGGACTGACGGCAGCCCACACGATTGCGACTGTTCAGCTTTGTCGGTGCAGCACCGCGCTGAGGTGGTCCTGCAACGGTTGGCCGACCGCGCCCATCTGCACGGTGTAGGAGAGCTCGTCGCCGTCGATGCGGAAGGAACGGCCAAGCGCCGTCACCTCTTTGGCCGTCGGAGTCAAGCCGACGGCCGTGGTGGACATCTGCATGTCGATGCGGTCACCGGCGACGGAATAGGTGCCGACCTCGATCTCGGTGATACCGCTGGGATGCGCCAGCACCAGTTCGACCTGACCCGGTCGGGGCACCCGAAGAAACCCGGTTTCGGCGTGCAACGGCTTACCGTCGGCCACTGCCTTGGTTTTCTGCCCGTAGGCCAGAAACGGCTTGCCGACGTGGGAGAACACGACTTCTTCGAGGTAGTCGAAGGGCGGAATCGTCGGGTACATGCCCGAGCCCTGGCCGGCCCAGGTGCCGAGGAGCGGGGCAAGCGCCGCAAGGTCGGGATGCAAGTCGGGAGGCATGAAACCGAGCCTAGCCCGGCGATTGTGCGGGCCAAGACGGGCTGCTGAGCAGCCGGAAATTTCCGACAGGCCCCCCTGCCCGGGTTCGGTCAGCCCGGCGTTGCCACTCCGCGATGCTCGCGCAGCGCCTTGATCTCGCGCTCGAAATCATCGGCGGACTCAAAAGAGCGATACACGGACGCGAACCGCAGATAGGCCACCTCGTCGAGGTCACGCAGCGGCCCCAGAATGGCCAGCCCGACCTCGTGACTGGCAACCTCTGGTGAGCCCGCGGCGCGCACGGTGTCTTCGACCTGTTGGGCAAGCAGGTTCAGCGCATCATCGTCGACCTGGCGCCCCTGGCAGGCCCGGCGAACACCGCTGATGACCTTTTCCCTGCTGAACGGTTCGGTGACACCACTGCGTTTGACCACCGCCAGGACCGCGGTTTCCACGGTGGTGAAACGGCGTCCGCACTCGGGACACGACCGGCGGCGCCGGATGGCCTGTCCTTCATCGGTTTCACGCGAGTCGATCACCCGGGAGTCCGGATGCCGGCAGAAGGGACAGTGCATGACCGCTCCTTCAACGCGACGACAAGGTACCGCTGAACTTTGAGCCTACCCGTGCGCTGAGCTGCACGGCTAATGGAGCCGTCGGGCGTCCGGAGCCACCCGTCGCATCCGGACACTGTGAGACCAGAACCGTTGTGGCACAACGGCTATCAGCCGACCGGAGCGATCAGGGTTTGACCCGCGGTCAGCATCGGCGAGTGCAGATCGTTGAGTTCGCGGATGCGGTCGGCGACCTGGGTGGTCGGCGCGTCGGGCGCCACCCGGTGGGCGAAATCCTGCAGCGACTCCCCCGCATCGACGCGGACGACGGCTAGCCGGTCCGGAATGTGAACCGCCGAATTCGCGGTGTCGCCGTTGAGCGCCTGGCCGACGTTCGCGACGAGACCCAGCCAGAGGGTGATCGCCCCGGCGGCCAGCGCCAATCCGATGGTCGAAGCCCAGGTGGTGGCGCGCCTGCGGTGCGGAGCGACGGACATTGCCACCCCGGTGCCGTAGTAGCGCGTCGCCGCGCCCGCCGGCCGCGACGGCGCCGACCTGCGAGACCGGGCCAGGCCGTCCCGCCCATACCGAGCGCCCTGCACCGGGCCGTTGATCGGCCGCCGAAGACTGCTGGTACGCGGCGCAAGCGTGTGGATGACTGTCATCTTCGTTCCTCCGGTCAACTAGCTCTCGCTCGTGTGTTCGACCCTAATCGCTTGTATGTTCGACACCCGAACATTTGAGCGAAGCGTGTCGCACGAGCAAACGCTAGATCACACCACCGACAAGTTCGTCGGCCCCTACCACTGTCACGAGGCACAAATACCCGATCCTTCGAAGAGTTACACATTTGTGATTCATCCGGATCCCGGCCTTTTCCACGGGCGCCACCGGATGCGGCGACACGCCACTCGAACACATGTTTGATTCTTGTTCGCGGTGCGGCTACATTCAGTCCCATGGGCGACAGCAACGACATTTCATCGGCCGACTCAGCCGGTCGGCTGCACTCCGTGGATTCCTCGCTGACCGAACGGCAGCGCACCATTTTGAATGTCATCCGCGCCTCGGTCACCAGCCGCGGCTACCCGCCGAGCATCAGGGAAATCGGCGACGCCGTCGGTCTGACGTCGACGTCCTCGGTGGCGCATCAGTTGCGCACCCTCGAGCGCAAGGGATACCTGCGCCGCGACCCCAACCGTCCACGGGCGGTCGATGTCCGCGGTGCCGACGACGACGTAGCGGCGCCCGCCACCGAGGTGGCCGGCTCGGATGCCCTGCCGGAACCCACGTTCGTCCCGGTGCTCGGGCGTATCGCGGCCGGTGGGCCCATCCTCGCCGAGGAAGCCGTCGAAGACGTCTTCCCCCTCCCCCGCGAATTGGTCGGCGAGGGAACGCTTTTCCTGCTCAAAGTGGTCGGTGACTCGATGGTCGAGGCCGCGATCTGTGACGGCGACTGGGTGGTGGTGCGTCAGCAGAACGTCGCCGACAACGGTGACATCGTCGCGGCCATGATCGACGGCGAGGCCACCGTCAAAACGTTCAAGCGCGCCGGCGGTCAGGTGTGGCTGATGCCGCACAACCCGGCGTTCGATCCCATTCCCGGCAATGACGCCGCCGTGCTGGGCAAGGTCGTCACGGTGATCCGCAAGGTCTGACGCACGGTCGCGCGGGCCCAGACTGGGTCAGCCGGGTCAGTCCGCCCTGGTGAATCCGTTGGCCTGGGCGACTTCTTCGCTGGACAACCAGATTTCGGCGAGCGTGTCCCGATACAGGTCGCTGTCCGGCGTGTAATACAGGCCGTAGCGAGCGCTCGCCTTGATCGGGTAACCGTCGGGCGCCTGGTAGGGGTCGTCGAGCGGCAGGTGGATGGTGGGTCGCCCGTCCGGACCCGCCAGTCCGTTCTCTGAGGCGTCGTCGGCGGCGGCGTGCCGCCCGCCTCGTGATGACGTCCCGGCCGCAACCGCGCCCGCGACCACGGCCGCTGCCGCCGCGCTGCTTCCCGCCGCCGCGTCGGTGGGGGTGTCCGCGAGCGGCTCGACAGCCTGCTCCGGAGCCGCGCCCTCCTGCTCCCGCGGCTCGAGGTCCTGCTCCGGAGCTTCGACATCTTGCTCGGGAGCCTCCAGGTCGAGGTATTCGTCCTCGGGCGCAGCGGTTTCCAGGGCGCCGGTCACGGCATCGCTGTCCTGCGGGGTGTGTGGAACGGCGAGGTCGGCATACTCGTCGTCGGCATACGCCTCGTCCGGGTAGCCGGCATGCGGGTCATCGGCGTCGATGTACGCGGCGTCGTCTGCGGTCTCGGGCTCGGCGACATCGGGAACGGCATCCGTGTAGTCGGTGTAGTCGGCCTCGGTCTCGGGAACGGCGTCGGTGTAGCCGGCTTCTGTCACGGGGACGGCGTCGGCTTCGGGGTAGTCGTCCTCCGACAGCATCTCCTCCGACACGACGGGAATGGAGTCGGTGTCCACGGCGTCGGGGTCGTCCTCGGCGAACTCATGGTCGCTCTCGGCCGGAGCCTTACGTTGCCAGCTGACCCGCCCGGCGTCCGGCGACGGTTCAGTCTGCTGCGGTGCGCTCAGCCCGAACGGCCCGGCGTCAAGATCGGAATCATCCTGTTCCCACGGCCGGCCGTCCGCGTCATAGCCGAAGCCACCGACGTGGTCGGGGGTATAGCCCGCGGCGTCCTCCGGACCGGGCCGGCGGCGGCGCCAGACGAACAGCACCCAAACCAGCAGGACGAACAGCACCAGGACCGGGATGGCCGCCAGCCACCACCAGTGCCAGGCGAACTTCTTGGGATGGGCGGGCATGGCCGAATTGCTCGGCTGGTTCTGCCCCGACACCTGCAGGCCGGACAGCAGCGGCGCCAGGTTGGACGGTTCCGTGCTGAACGTGTTCTTCGCCCGGTTCCACGAGATCTTGCCGCCGGTGAACTGCTGCGAGAGCACGTCGCCGTTGACGGCCTGGTCGGCGACCGGAGCGCCCAGCTTGCCGGCCGGAGCGCGCAGCTTGTCCCACGCGGCCCGCATCGCCCCGCGCACGACGAACGCGCCATGGTCGGACGTCCAGAAAATTACCGGCTTGTCGGCGGCAGAAAACGTGCAGATCCGGCTGGAACGTCCTATCCCGCCGTCGGTTTCGTTGGTGGTGGGGAAACCGAGGTCGCTGCCGACCGGTCCGCCCAGCGACTCGTATTTGGCCAGAATGTCGCTCTGGACGGCGTTCGCCCCGGTGGCCGGGGTGAAGAACACCTTGCCGCCGGCGAAGTTCTGAGCGATTCCGTCGCCGCCCACGGGATATTGCCCGCCCTGCTTGGCCCCCAAGGGGCCGGTGGGCCCGCCGGCCGCGCGCCAGGCCGTGTTGATCGCCGCGGTGGGATCGATCGTTACCTGCAAGCCCTTCAACTGGTCGGCCAGCGCCGGCGGTTCGGTGGTGAACTGCTTGGTCTGCCGGTTCCACGAGACCTGGCCGCCGCTGAATTTCTGCGCGGACACCTCGCCGTTGTAGGTCTCGTCGCCGACCGGCGCACCCAGCACCCCGCCCGAGCTGCCGAGCTTGTCCCAGGCCGTGTTGATGGCGCCGCGCACTACGTACGGACCGTGTTCCGGCGTCCAGAAGATCACCGGCTTGTCACTGGCCGAGAAGGTGATCACCCGGCTGTCGGGACCGGACAGGCCCGGCACCTCGTTGATGGCCGGGAAGCCCAGATCGCTGCCGGCCGGCCCGCCGAGCGATTCGTATTTGTCTAGGACGGGTCCGTAGGCGAATTTAGCGCCGGTGGCGGGGGTGAAGAACATCTTGCCGCCGTCGAAGTCCAGGGCAAAGCCATCTCCGACGGGGTACACATCGCCCTTGCGGGCCCCCAGTGGTGAGGTGTCGCCGCCGGCCTTATCCCATGCGGCCATCATCGCCGCCTCGGCGTCACCTATCGGGCTCGCTATCGCCGCCGGGGCCAGCAAGACGGTGGCCAGTGCTGTGGTCGTCAAGCTGACCAGCGCGCTTCCGATCAGCCTGCGCATGTGACCTCTCTGCACCTTCACCAAGCCTCCCAGCCGGCGGATATTGGCTCTATCTGCGGCTATGCCCGTTATCTGCATTACCGGCGAGCGGGCCGTCCTTGCGCAGAAAATAGACCCGCGCACGATCAGGCTTATCGCCGGGCTCGCATAACTTTGCTCCAGCCAACAGGAAATGCGAAGTCAAATCACGAATTTTCCAAAAACGGATACCGCACCGATGTCGAATCGATGCCGGCTGATGCCCCGATCGCGACCGGCCGGCACCGCTCGTGCGCTATCGCGCCACACCGCACGGAAAGCCCGTCTGAGCGCAGCAGCAAGCCACCCTGCCGGATGCAGAGTCGCACAGATGCCGGCAATAGACCCGCGTGAATGTGCCCTTCGTCTGCCGCACATTCCGTTTTGGCCCGCGGCGTTCGCGATCGCGGACCGCGGAACAGCAAACGAAACGCTATACGCCGAGGCTGCGGCCGATGATTTCCTTCATGATCTCGGTCGTACCGCCGTAGATGGTCTGCACCCGGGCATCCAGATAGGCGCGGGCAACGGGGTATTCGCGCATGTAGCCGTAGCCACCGTGCAGTTGTAGGCAACGGTCGATCAGGTGCACCTGCTTTTCGGTGCAGTACCACTTAGCCATCGCGGCCTGCTCGGCGGTCAACTTGTGGTCCAGGTGCAGGCGGATGAACTCGTCGACCATCATGCGGACCACGGTCGCCTCGGTCGCCAGCTCGGCAAGCACGAAGCGGGTGTTCTGGAAGCTGACGATCGGCTTGCCAAAGGCCTTGCGCTCCTTGGTGTATTGCAGCGTCTGCTCGAGCACCTGCTCCATTGCCGCGGCCGCCATGATGGCGATCGAGATTCGCTCCTGCGGCAGGTTCTGCATGAGATAGATGAATCCCATGCCCTCTTGGCCCAGCAGGTTTTCGGCCGGCACCTTCACATCGGTGAACGACAGTTCGGCGGTGTCCTGCGCGTCCAGTCCGATCTTGTCCAGGTGCCGCCCGCGCTCGAAGCCCTCCATGCCGCGTTCGACGGCGAGCAGCGAGAAGCCCTGCGCGCCTTTTTCCGGATCGGTCTGGGCGACGACGATCACCAGGTCGGAGTTGATTCCGTTGGTGATGAACGTCTTTGAACCGTTGAGCACGTAGTGGTCGCCCTGCTTGACCGCGCGGGTCTTGATGCCCTGTAGGTCGCTGCCGGTTCCCGGCTCGGTCATCGCGATCGCCGTAATCAGCTCTCCGCTACAGAATTTCGGCAGCCAGCGCTGCTTCTGCTCCTCGGTGGCCAAGGCCAACAGGTACGGCGCCACAATGTCGTTGTGCAGGCCGAAACCGATACCGCTGTAACGGCCGGCGGTGGTCTCCTCGGTGATGATCGCGTTGTACCGGAAATCGGGATTGCCGCCGCCGCCGTATTCCTCCGGCACCGCCATTCCCAGGAAGCCCTGCTTGCCGGCCTCCAGCCAGACACCGCGGTCGACGATCTTCGCCTTCTCCCACTCGTCGTGGTACGGCGCGACGTGGCGCTCCAGGAAGCCCCGGTAGGACTCCCGGAACAGGTCGTGCTCTGATTCGAAAAGCGTGCGCTGGTATTTGATGGCGCTGCTCATTAAAAGACCTCCGGCGACTGGATTTTCTGCAGCCCAACATATACCAACCAGACGGTTGGTCGGCGGCTGGCGGGGTCGCTTACCGCCGCGTCGACCGGTCTCGGGCGGTGCTGTGCAGCACGGATCGCCCGGTCAAATGTGGGCTCAGCGAGCCGCGAACTCGCGCAGCCGGCCGGCCAGGGACATCGGTACCCGCGCCCTGATCCGGGTGCCCTCGGCGTTGTGCTCCTGCTGCTGGATGCGCCCGTCGGCGTGCAGGCGGGCCACCAGGTCGCCACGGTGGTACGGGATCACCACGTCCACGGCGGTGTCTGCGGGAACGGCCAGCTCGGCGATCCGGCGGCGCAGGGCGTCGATACCGTCGCCGGTGCGCGCGGACACGAACATGGCTTCGGGCAGGGCATGACGAAGCTTGGCCAGCGCCAAATCGCTTGCGGCGTCCACCTTGTTGACCACCAGCAGCTCCTGCGGCGCCGTGCCGTCGTGGTCGGCCCCGTAGTCGGCGAAGACCTCGGACACCACCTGGCGAACCGCGTTGATCTGCGCCAGCGGGTTGACGTCGGAGCCGTCGACGACGTGCACCAGCAGATCGGCGTCGACGACCTCTTCCAGCGTGGACCGGAACGCCTCGACCAGTTGGGTGGGCAGGTGCCGGACGAACCCGACGGTGTCGGTGAGCACGAACGGCCGGCCGTCATCAAACTCGGCGCGCCGCGTAGTGGGCTCCAGGGTGGCGAACAACGCGTCCTGCACCAGCACGCCGGCTCCGGTCAGCGCGTTGAGCAGGCTCGACTTGCCGGCGTTGGTGTAGCCGACGATGGCGATCGAGGGCAGGTCGCTGTGCAGCCGCCTGCTGCGCTGGGTGTCACGAACCTGCTTCATGTCTTTGATCTCGCGGCGCAGCTTGGCCATGCGCTCGCGGATACGCCGCCGGTCGGTCTCGATCTTGGTCTCACCGGGACCACGCAGGCCCACGCCTCCCCCGCTGCCGCCGGCACGACCACCGGCCTGCCGCGACATCGACTCACCCCAGCCGCGCAGTCGCGGCAGCATGTATTCCATCTGGGCCAGCGAGACCTGCGCTTTGCCCTCCCGGCTGGTGGCGTGCTGGGCGAAGATGTCGAGGATCAGCGCGGTGCGGTCGATGACCTTGACCTTCACCGCTTTCTCCAGGGCGGTCAGCTGCGCCGGGGACAGCTCGCCGTCACAGATCACGGTGTCGGCGCCGGTCGCCAGCACCACTTCGCGTAGCTCCTGAGCCTTGCCCGAGCCGATGTAGGTCGACGGATCGGGCTTGTCGCGGCGCTGGATCAGCGCTTCGAGGACATGGGAGCCCGCGGTTTCGGCCAGGGCGGCAAGCTCGGCCATGCTGGCCTCGCTGTCAGCGGCGGTGCCGTCGGTCCACACGCCCACCAGGACCACCCGCTCGAGCCGCAGCTGGCGGTACTCGACTTCGGAGACGTCGGTGAGTTCGGTCGACAGGCCGGCGACGCGGCGCAGCGCCGACCGATCTTCGAGGGCGAGTTCGCCCGTGCTCGGCTCCGGCATGGTGGGAGCGTGATCGCGAAATTCGGGATGTGTCATAGGCAATACAAGATGATGCACGCGAAAACGGCGTCGTGCATCTGATTTAACGCTGCTGTGCGCGCCACCATTCCTCGCTGAGTTCTCCTTGGGCCACCAGTACCGACGGACCCCGCAGGTAGCTCGTGGCATCGGTGATGGTGACGACGACCTCGCCGCCGGGGACGCGGACCATCAAGACGCCGGTGGCCGCGCCGTCAGCGGCCAGCGCGGCGACCGCGGCCGCGACCGTCCCGGTGCCGCACGAACGTGTTTCGCCGACTCCCCGCTCGTGCACCCGCATGTGCACCGCGCCGTCGGCCGGCGCGGTCAGGACCTCGACATTCACCCCGTCCGGGAATTGGGCGGCGTCGAAGGTCACCGGCGCGGCCACGTCCAGCGCAGCCAACTCCTCGGTGGTCAGGGCGGGATCGACACAGGCCAGGTGCGGATTGCCCACGTCGATCGCCAAGCCGGCGAACCGCCGACCGCCGACGATCGCGTCGCCCGGGCCCAGCGTGTTGGCCTTGCCCATGTCGACGCTGATATCGGCGCTGCCGGCGGCTCGGTGCACGGTGACCGACCGCGGACCGGCCAGCGACCCGACCACGAATTCGTCGCGAGTCTCCATGCCGCTGGCGCGCAGATAGTGCGCGAAGACCCGCACGCCGTTGCCGCACATTTGGGCGATGGACCCGTCAGCGTTTCGGTAGTCCATGTACCAGTCGTCGGCGGCCACGCCGTCGGGCACCCGTTCGAGCACGCCGGCCGACAGCGCTGCGCCGGCGGTGGTGACCCGTAGCACCCCGTCGGCGCCCAATCCGCGGCGCCGGTCGCAGAGCGCGGCCACCCGCGCCTCGGTCAGGCGCAGCTCGGCCTGCGGGTCCGGCAGCACCACGAAGTCGTTCTGGGTGCCGTGGCCCTTGGCGAAGATCATTTGCGCCACTCTCCCCCGCAAGCGGGTGGTACCCCCGCGACCCCGGCTACAGGGCCGTTGTCGTCGTCGGCGCGGATCACCTGTTCAGGATACGTGGCGCCAGGCCCGCACGGCCGCGTCGACGAGACCGGCACGGTCGGGATCGGCCGCATCGAGCCACTGCACCCGGCGGTCCCGGCGAAACCACGACCGCTGGCGTCGCACATAGCGGCGGGTACCCACAAAGGTCTGCTCGCGCGCGTCGCGCAGCTGTTCGGCGCTGGGACCCGCCGCACCGCCGGCATCCAGCGCGGCGAGAACCTGCGCGTAGCCCAGCGCGCGCGACGCGGTAACCCCGTCGCGCAAGCCCTTGTCCAGCAGCGCGATCACCTCGTCGACCAGGCCCTGGTCGAACATCGCATCGGTGCGCCGGGCCAGCCGCTGGTCGAGAATCGTTGTGTCACAGTCCAACCCGACGATGGCGGTGTCCCACCTCGGTGTGCCGATCTGCGGCGCGGAGGCGGCGAACGGCTGACCGGTCAGCTCGACCACTTCCAGGGCCCGCACCGTGCGCCGGGCATCGGTGGGGAGGATCGATGCGGCCGCGGCCGGATCGCGCCGGGCCAGCTCGGCGTGCAGTTCGCCCACCCCGATCTCGGCCAGCCGCTGCTCCCATCGTGCCCGCACCGCGGGATCGGTGGCGGGGAACGACCAGTCGTCGAGCAGCGACTGGATGTAGAGCATGGAGCCGCCCACGATGATCGGCAGCCCGCCCCGCCCGGTGATCGCTTCGATGTCCGCCGCGGCGGCGCCCTGGTAGCGGGCGACGGTGGCGGTCTCGGTGACGTCGAGCACGTCGAGCTGATGATGCGGGATGCCACGCCGGGCTTCGATGGGCAGCTTGGCGGTGCCGATGTCCATGCCGCGATAGAGCTGCATCGCGTCGGCGTTGACGATCTCGACGGTGATCCCGAGCCGTTCGGCGACATCAAGGGCCAACTGCGACTTGCCGGTGCCCGTGGGGCCAATGATCGCCAGGGGGCGCGTGGCCGTCACGGCTGCCAGGCGCCGGCGAAGTAGCCGACCCCGTAAGGCGCTCCGCGGTAGAGCTCCTTGGCCGATCGCGGTCCGGGCTCGGCCAGGCCGGCCAACACCTGAAATGCCACCCGCCCCAGGATTTGTTGCGGCAGGCCACGCAGTACGGCGACGTCACCGCCGGCCAGCGCGTCGTCCAGGGCGTCTTGGGCGTCGGCGTTTTCTGGGTGGTATCCGCCCGGCGCGGCCGGTGTCAGCGTATTGGCGCCGTCGGCCACCACCAGCACCCCGACCGGCTCAGGCAGCTGGTCGATCTCGGCGCGCAGCTGTCGGCCGATGTTCAGCGCGCTATCGGCATCGTGGTCGGTGCGGTAGACCCGGACTTCAGCGCTCGCCGTGGACTGCACCTGGCCGCGCACCCAGGCCGCCAGCAGCGCACAGAGCGGTAGGGCGGCGGGCGGCGCGTCCTCGCCGATCTCTGCGGAGAGCCCGACGCGTACGTCCACACCGAAGCCCGCGAACGTGCCCACCGTCCAAGGACCCAGCACCACGTCGTCGGGACCACTCCCGATCGCCACCCACCGTTCGGGCAGCAGCGCGGCGGCGGCCAGGGTCGCGGCGGCCAGGTCGGCCACCTCGGCGACGGCCGCCCCAGCGAGTTCCGGGACAAGGACCGGCGCCGAGGGGACGATCGC
>NZ_LZKU01000094.1 GCF_001672975.1 Mycobacterium sp. 1465703.0 | reverse complement strand
GCCCTTGTCCGCCCTGCGCTCCTCGCGGCTGAGCTTGGGACCGGCCAGCGATTTGCGCCGGGCCCGCGCCTCGGCGGTGGTCATGGGCGCCGGCGCGACCGGTCCCTTGCGGGCGCTACGCCGGGCGTCGGTGCGCTTGGGCGTGGGGCGCCCCTTGGGACCGGTGCGCTGCGACTCGCGGGATGCGGCACCCGAGGCGTCGGCAACGCCGGATACTCCCGCCGCCGCCGCGGTCTCGTCGAGGTCGGTTTCCTGGCCTTTCTTACGGCCCAACAGCTTCACAGTGGCCAGGTTACTTCGCGGGTGACGGGCGCCGGAATTCGCCTGGAATGCCTTGCTATTAGACCTGCGTTAGTGTCGCACTTGGCCCTACTCTTACACGTGATGAACGGCTGCCTTTGATGGAAGACGGGTCGATGGCCTCGGATGACGATGGTTCCGTCCTTGCACCAGGCCGCCTTCAGTTGCCCGCGATGCAAGTTCTGGTGGCCCCCGACTGCTACGCCGACAGCATGACGGCCATCGAGGCTTCCGCCGCCATCGCGACTGGCTGGACGCGATCGCGTCCCGGCGACCGGTTCATCGTCGCTCCGCAATCCGACGGCGGTCCCGGCTTCGTCGAAGTGCTGGCCAGCCGGCTGGGGGAGATGCGTCAGCTTCGGGTGTCGGGACCGCTGAAAGCCATGGTCGAGGCCGATTGGGTGTTCGATCGCCGTTCGGCGACCGCGTATCTGGAGTGCGCACAGGCCTGCAGCCGGACCCTACTGCGCGGACGCCCCACCCCGGAAACCGCGATGGCGGCCCACAGCAAAGGGGTGGGACAGCTGATCGCCGAGGCGCTGCGGGTCGGGGCGACGCGAATCGTGGTCGGATTGGGCGGCAGCGCCTGCACCGACGGCGGGCAGGGCATGATCGCCGAGCTCGGCGGCCTGGACACCGCTCGCCGGCAGCTGGGCAACGTGGAGCTGATCGCCGCCTCCGACACCGAATACCCGCTGCTGGGCCCGTGGGGAGCGGCCCGGGTTTTCGGGCCGCAGAAGGGCGCCGACACGGCCACCGTCGCCGCGCTGGAGGTCCGGCTGCAGGCCTGGGCGCTGATCTTGGAGGCGGTGGCCGGGCGGGACGTGAGCGCCGAGCCGGGCGCGGGCGCCGCCGGCGGGATCGGGGCAGGGCTGCTGGCGCTCGGCGGCCGCTGTGAGTCCGGAGCGGCCATCATCGCCGAGCACACCCGGTTGTCCGACGACCTGGACACCGCGGAACTGATCGTCACCGGCGAGGGCCGGTTCGACGAGCAGTCACTGCACGGAAAGGTGGTGGGCTTCCTCGCCGACGCCGCCCGGCCGCGGGGGATTCCGGTGGTAGTGCTGGCCGGCCAGGTCGACCTGCCCAATGCGACGGTGCGTTCGTCGGGAATCATGGCGGCGTTATCCATCGCCGAGCACGCCGGATCGGTGCGGTTGGCGCAGGCGGACGCGGCCAACCAGCTGATGGGACTGGCTTCGGTTGTGGCGGCGCGACTCGGGAATAGCGGTCCTGCAAGGTACCGTTGATGTAGTGGACTTTCGGGCGGTCCGGATCGCTGGGCCAAGCCGGCGATATCGGGCCTGATCGAACCCCACCCAACGATGAGGGATGTAGGAGAAGCAATGACGGTGCAAAACGAGTCGAACGCCACCACGACCCACGGCGTGATCCTGACCGAGGCCGCCGCCACCAAGGCAAAGTCCCTGCTCGACCAGGAGGGACGCGACGACCTGGCGCTGCGCATCGCGGTGCAGCCGGGCGGGTGTGCTGGGCTGCGCTACAACCTCTTCTTCGACGACCGGGCGCTGGACGGCGACCTGACCGCGGAATTCGGAGGCGTGAAGCTGACGGTGGACCGGATGAGCGCGCCGTACGTCGAGGGCGCGTCCATCGATTTCGTGGACACCATCGAGAAGCAGGGCTTCACCATCGACAACCCCAACGCCACCGGCTCATGCGCCTGCGGCGACTCGTTCAACTGATCGGTTAATCCCGCCAAATCCGTCAGCCGGGGCGTCTGGTCCCGGCTGACGGTGTGCGTTCAGTACGTGCCGCCGGTGCGCAGCACGTACGAGCAGACCAGGATCTGGCCGCGCTGGAACAGCAGCTGCGCGATGCCCTGGACGTGTCCGTGCATCGGGCCGCCGCTCACCGGGGACACCCGCATGCTGAACAACGCCTGGGCCTGATACGGCGACAGGTACACGATCTTGTCGATCGAAATCAGCTCCACCTCGGAGAACTGCTTGCGGAAGGCGTCGCTGCTGAGCTTGGCCAGCGCCTGATCGGATCGCTTGTCCTGGACGCCGTCGTACAGCCCGCACAACGCGTTGCGGGCGATCTCGTCGATGTCGCGGTGCTCCAGCGCGTCCAGGTACCCCTGAATGGCTGTCTTGGCCGAGCTCTCGGAGAAGGCGGCTCCGGTATTGGCGCCGTTGGTGCGGACGCCGTACACGATGGCCACCGTGAGCGCCGCGACCAGCGCGATGGCCAGGACTATTCCAACGATCAGCCGCCGCTTGGATCGCTGGGGCGGGTAGGGGACCGGCGCGGGAGGCTGCCCGGCATAATTGGCTGCGGCAGGCCCTGCCTGCGGAACTGCGGCGAAGCCCGGGTCACCGATGTTGGGGTCATCGGGAAACTCGAGTGGCTGGGATTCGTGTGGGGGTGTTGGTCCTTCGCCGCCGACGGTGTGGTTCGGCGAGTGCGGACCTGCCATCGTGGTTCTCCTACGGTGGTAGACGGGAGTGCAAGCGGGTTGTGGCCCGAGCAATGTGATCCCGGCGACTTCAGTGAGTTCCCTAGGGAGGCTAGCGCACGACCTCGTGCCGACCGTGCACACAGCGACGGTCAAGACGCGCGAGTAAGGTAGATAACCTTACTAACGAAGGATGGAGATTTCGTGACGATCGCGGTGACAGGTTCGATTGCGACCGACAATCTGATGCGGTTTCCCGGCCGGTTTTCCGAGCACCTGCTGGCCGAGCACCTGCAGAAGGTGTCCCTGAGTTTTCTGGTTGACGACCTGGTGATTCACCGCGGCGGCGTGGCGGGCAACATCGCGTTCGCCATCGGCGTGCTGGGCGGCGACGTGGCGCTGGTCGGTGCGGCCGGCGACGACTTCGGCGAATACCGCGAATGGCTGCAATCCCACGGTGTCAACTGCGACCACGTGCTGATCTCGCAGACCGCGCACACCGCGCGGTTCACCTGCACCACCGACCAGGACATGGCCCAGATCGCCTCCTTCTATCCGGGCGCCATGTCGGAGGCCCGCAACATCAAGCTGGCCGATCTGGTGTCCTCCGTGGGCAAGCCGGACCTGGTGATCGTCGGGGCCAACGACCCCGACGCGATGGTGGTGCACACCGAGGAGTGCCGCAAGCTGGGCTTGCCGTTCGCCGCCGACCCGTCTCAGCAGCTGCCGCGGCTGTCCGGTGAAGAGATCGACAAGCTCGTCGACGGGGCGGCCTACCTGTTCACCAACGACTACGAGTGGGAGCTGCTGCTCAACAAGACCGGCTGGTCCGAGGCCGACGTCCAGAAGAAGGTCGACCTGCGGGTGACCACGCTGGGCGCCAAGGGCGTCGACATCGTCGAGCGCGACGGCACCACCACTCACGTCGGCGTAGTGCCCGAGACCAGCCAGACCGACCCCACCGGCGTCGGCGACGCGTTCCGGGCCGGTTTCCTCACCGGCCGCAGCGCCGGGCTAAATCTCGAGCGTTCGGCCCAGCTGGGGTCGCTGGTCGCCGTGCTGGTGCTGGAGTCGACCGGAACCCAGGAATGGGTGTGGGACCGCGAGGTTGCCAAGACCCGGCTGGCGGATGCTTACGGCGACGAGGCGGCCGCCGAGATCGCCGGCGTGCTTGCCTAGCTGAAGGCGGCGACCCGCCGCGCCCGGCTCCGCGCGCCCGGCTCGCCGCTGGAGCTGATGGCGGCGACCCGCCGCGCCCGGCTCCGCCGCGCTTGCGATCGCCGCTAGAGCTGCACCGGGTAGTGCGGCTCGCTGATCTGGGGCAGCACGCTGTGCTCGACGAAGATCGCGTGCCAGAGCATGAATATCAATACGGTCCACAGCCGACGGCTGTGATCGCTGACGCCGTTGCGGTGTTCGTCGAGCATCCGGCGCACCGCGGCTTTGTCGATCAGGGGATCGGCCTGCGAGGACTCCACCAGTTCGTAGGCCCACTCGAGCAGTTCGCCCGCGCGTAGCCAGTGCCGGATGGGCACCGGAAAGCCGAGCTTGGGCCGGTGCAGCACGTGCGACGGCACGATCGGCTCCAGTGCGCGCCGTAACGCGTACTTGGTGGTGGTGCGGGTGATCTTGGCCTCGACGGGCAACCGGGAAGCGACGGCGAACACCTCGGGATCCAGGAACGGGACCCGAAGCTCCAGCGAGTTGGCCATCGTCATCTTGTCCGCCTTGACCAGAATGTCGCCGCGCAGCCAGGTGAACAGGTCGATGTGCTGCATGCGGGCCACTGGATCCCAGCCCGCCGATTCGGCATACACCGCCGCGGTGACGTCGGTATGCGTCCATTCCTCGCGGAAGCGGGGGAGCACATCACGCAGTTGCGCGTCGGAAAAGCTGCGGGCATTGCCGTAGTAGCGCTCCTCGAGCGTCAGGGAGCCGCGGTGCAGCAGGCTCTTGCCCCGCATCCCCTCCGGCAGCGGTTTGGACACCTTGCCCATCGACCGCCGCAATGGCCGCGGCAAATAATTGAAGGGCTTCAGCGACAGCGGCTCCCGGTAAATCGTGTAGCCACCGAACAATTCGTCGGCGCCTTCGCCGGACAGCACCACCTTGACGTGCTTACGGGCCTCCCGGGCGACGAAGAACAGCGGCACCAGCGCGGGGTCGGCGACCGGCTCGTCGAGATACCAGACGATCTCCGGCAGGGCGGCGACGAACTCGTCGGGCTTGACCACCTTGGCGATGTGACGGGCGCCGATCGCCTCGGCCGAGGCCACCGCGACGTCAATCTCGGAGAAGCCCTCCCGTTCGAAGCCGGTGGTGAACGTGATCAGCCGCGGGTTGTGCCGAATGGCCAGTGCCGCGATGGCAGTGGAGTCGATCCCGCCGGACAGGAACGCTCCGACGGTGACGTCGGCGCGCATGTGCTTGGCCACCGAGTCCTCGAGCACCGCGGTGATCTCGTCGTAGCGGGCCTGCTCGGTGTCGCGGGTGATCGGTGTGGCGGCAAAGCGCGGTACGAAATACCGGGTGACCTCCGGTTGCAGCCGGTCCGGGCGAATCCGGGCATAGCAGCCCGATTCCAGCCGGCGCACCCCGCGGTGCAGCGTCTCGGGTTCGGGCACGTACTGCAGCACGGTGTAGTGCTGCACGGCGCGGTCGTCGATCCGGGTATCGAATTCGATCAGCTCGGCCAGGTCCAGCAGGCATTTCTTCTCGCTGGCCACCGCGGTACCGCCGGCGCCGGTCGCCATGAACAGTGGCTTGATCCCGAAAGGATCACGGGCGCAGAACAATTCGCGGGTGACGGTGTCCCACAGCGCGAACGCGAACATGCCGCGCAGCCGCGTCAGAACATCGGTGCCCCAGTAGTGGTAGCCGGCGACGATGGTCTCGCCGTCACCGTCGGTGGCGAAGACGGCGCCGTGCCGGGCGGACAACTCCTCGCGCAATTCGAGGTAGTTGTAGATCTCGCCGTTGAACACCAGTACGTAGCGGTCGGGCGTCTCGGGCGGCCCCCACCGCAGCGGCTGGTGCGAGTGCGCGATGTCGATGATGGACAGCCGGTTGAAGCCGAACACGACGGAGCCGTCGGTGTCCGGGTCGACCCAGGTGCCCGGCTCGTCGGGCCCGCGGTGGCGCATCGAATGCGACGCGTGCGCGATCGCATCGTCGGCTCGGGCGGCGGCGTCCTTCTTGTCCAGGACCTGATCCAAGCCCTCTGGGGCGGCGACGAACGCCAGCAGACCACACACGGCGCCCCAGTATGCCGCACTTGCCGGGCGTGCGGTCATGTCGTGCCCGGCACGTCGCGGACGGCCGGGCACACCGGTGGGCCGGGGTTTCGTCGCTCGGCTCAGGCGCGTGGTCTACGCTGCGTAGTATTCGATATCCGAGCAGGAGGCGCTAACGTGACCCCTCGCGAGCAGGACCGTTCGCAACGTTTGTCGCAGGGCAGGTTTTGGCGCCATTCCGGGGGCTCCGACGGCCTGGCCGAGGGGCGTTCCCGCCGTCTTCGGCCCTTGGCGCTGGCCCTGACGCTGGGTGTGCTGGCGTTGTTCCTGAGCGGATGTAGCAGCTGGGCGGATGCGCTGGCTCTGGGCTGGCCGCGGGGCATCACCCCGGAGGCTCACCTCAACCGCGAACTGTGGATCGGCGCGGTGATCGCCTCGCTGGTCGTCGGCCTCATCGTGTACGGCCTGATCTTCTGGGCGTCGGCGTTCCACCGCAAGAAGGCGACCGACACCGAGCTGCCCCGCCAGTTCGGCTACAACATGCCGCTGGAGCTGGTGCTCACGGTGACGCCGTTCCTCATCATTTCGGTGCTGTTCTACTTCACCGTCGTGGTGCAGGAAAAGATGCTGCACCTGGACAAGAACCCCGAAGTTGTGGTCGATGTCACCGCCTTCCAGTGGAACTGGAAGTTCGGCTACCAAAAGGTCAACTTCAAAGACGGCACGCTGACCTACGACGGATCCGACGCGGCGCGCAAGAAGGCGATGCTGTCCAAGCCGGAAGGCAAGGACGTCCACGGCGAGGAGCGGGTTGGTGCCGTGCGCGGGCTCAACACGTCGGACCGCCAGTACCTGAACTTCGACAAGGTCGAGACTCTGGGGTCCAGCGAGGAGATCCCGGTGTTGGTGCTGCCCACCGGCAAGCGGATCGAATTCGATTTGGCGTCCGCGGACGTGGTGCACACCTTCTGGGTGCCGGAGTTCCTGTTCAAGCGCGACGTGATCCCCAACGCCGACGCGAACAACTCGGTGCACGTTTTCCAGACTCAGGAGATCCAGACGCCCGGCGCCTTTGTGGGCCACTGCGCAGAATTCTGCGGCACCTATCACTCGATGATGAACTTCGAGGTTCGGGTGGTGGCGCCCAACGACTTCAAGGCCTACCTGCAGCAGCGGATGGGCGGAAAGAGCAACGCTGAGGCATTGCAGGCGATCGGGCAGCCCCCGCTCGCGGTGACCACCCACCCGTTCGAGACCAAGCGCGGTCAGTTGGCCGGAAGCCAGTAGGTTAGGACACCAAATGCATATCGAAGCCAGGCTATTCGAATTCATCGCCGGGTTTTTCATTTTGGTTGCGGTGCTCTACGCGGCGCTGACCGCGGTCTTCGCCACCGGGGGCGTGGAGTGGGCCGGCACCACCGCGCTGGTGCTGACCGGTGGCCTGGCGTTGATCACGGCGACCTTCTTCCGTTTCGTGGCCCGCCGCATCGACACCCGGCCCGAGGACTACGAAGGCGCTGAGATCAGCGATGGAGCAGGCGAATTGGGCTTCTTCAGCCCACACAGCTGGTGGCCGATTCTGGTCGCATTGTCCGGCTCTGTGGTCGCGGTCGGCATCGCGCTGTGGCTGCCGTGGCTGATTGTCGCCGGGGTGATGTTCGTCCTGACGTCGGTGGCCGGACTGGTCTTCGAGTACTACATCGGTCCCGAGAAGCACTGATTCGCGGCATAAAGGTCACAATCAGATCACGTGATCGGCTGCGCCATTCGCCACACGGCTTTGCCCCTTTTGGGTTCGGTAGTGTCTTGCCCAGACAAATGAGAAGTATCCCAGCGCGCCCGCAACGATGTGTTCGCGGACTTTTGCGCGCGGGTAGGGCAGTCGAACAGGGTAGGCAAAGACAGAGATGAGCGGGTCGAGACCCCCGGGATGGGATCCTGACGAACCCGACCTTGCCGACCCGATCAGCCACCAACCGGAATCCAATGCTGCGCCGGGCGGCGACCCGGAGCCGCCCGCCGACAACGATGTCGAGGACCAGCCGGAACCCTTTGACGACAGCGCCGAATTGGCCGCGGCGAACCAGACGGACGAGACGGACGCATACTCGCGGGCCTACTCGGCTCCGGAGTCAGAGCATTTCAGCAGCGGGCCCTACCTGCCTGCCGATCTGGGGCTCTACGACTACGACGACTTCGACGACTCATCGGACGCCGACGACGAGCGCAGCACGGCGCGCTGGCCGTGGGTGGTGGGGGTGGCCGCCATCGTGGCCGCGATCGCGCTGGTCGTTTCGGTATCGCTGCTGTTCGCCCGCACCGACACGAACAAGCTGGCCAACCCCGGAACCACAACCGCGCCGTCCACGCCGCCGCTGCAAGATGAGATCACCACCACCAAACCGCCACCCCCGCCGCCGCCACCACCCACGACCGAACCGCCGCCGCCCCCGACAGCAACGGAGACCCAGACTGTGACGGTGACGCCTTCTCCGGCACCGCCGCCCCCGCCCGTACCCGCTCCGGCGCCGCCGCCGGCGACGTCCACCGCGGCGGCGCCACCGCCGCCCACCACGCCTGCGGGTCCGCGGCAGGTCACCTACTCGGTGACCGGCACCAAAGCCCCGGGCGACATCATTTCGGTGACGTACGTCGACGCGTCCGGCCGGCGCCGTACGCAGCACAACGTCTACATCCCGTGGTCGATCACCGTCACCCCGATCTCGCAATCCGATGTGGGCTCGGTGGAGGCCTCCAGTCTGTTCCGGGTCAGCAGGCTCAATTGCTCGATCACGACCAGCGACGGAACGGTGCTTTCGTCGAACAGCAACGACTCGCCGCAGACGAGCTGCTGATGGTCAGTAGATATTCGCCGTACCGGCGCGGGGTGGACGACGACACCATCGCGCCCGAAGTCATCGACCGCATTGTGCTCGGCGCCTGCGCGTTCATCTACCTGGTGCTGCTGGGTGTCAGTGTGGCGGCCGCCGTCGCCCTGGCGGATTTAGGCAGGGGCTTTCACAAGGCGGCGAGCAGCCCGCACACCACCTGGGTGCTATATGCCGTCATCATCGTGTCGGCGCTCATCATCGCGGGCGCGATCCCGATCTTGTTGCGGGCGCGCCGAATGTCTCAGTCCGAGCCGGCCGCTCAGGCGATGACCGCGCCGGTCCGCGGGCCGATCGGACCGTCGATGCGGCTGGGGACGGGCGCCCTGCGCACTGGTACCGGGCGGGCGCAGCCGACCACCGTGCAAACGGCCACGCCGGCAACGGAAGCCGGATGGTCCGGTGCGGCGGTGGACCGAATTTGGTTGCGCGGCACTGCGATACTCGTCGGCACCATGGGCGCGGCGCTGATCGCGGTCGCGACGGCGACCTACCTGATGGCGGTCGGCAGCGATGGCGGGTCCTGGGTCGCATATGGGTTCGCCGGCATCATCACCGCGGCGATGCCGGTGCTCGAATGGCTGCACATTCGCCAGCTGCGCCAGGTTGTCGCCGAGCGCTAGCCCACCGCCGCTGCAGGGGTCGCCTGCCGTCCCGGTGCCGGTGCCCGAACCGGTGAATCACGGGTGGCGTAACGTCGGGTGCGAGCAGTTTCGTTGTCAGCGGTGGTCCGGCGATCGGTAGCGGATTGACACCCACGGGCAATGCGATCCCTCCCTCCGCCGTACCCGTCCAGGCGAAGGACGCCAACCAAAAAGGGGAACCGCAGGTGGATGCCGCAGTCCGACGACGAGGACACGCCAATCCCATCCGGGTATCGGTGGGCCGCGAACTCGGCCACGCGATCGACGGCGCATGGTGGCCCCGCGCAGACCGCATCACCAATGAATTGCCGGGTCTCGTCGCGTTGCTGACGCCCTTGCTGGGCGGCATCGAGTCCATCAACGTCAACTGGCCACCCCTGCAACGACCGCCGGACTTCAACTGGCCGGGATGGGAAAACAAACGCCAGCACGTGATGACCGTCATCGGGACAGACGCACGGGTCAACCTGCTCATCGTCCCGTACACCACTTACAGCGCACTGGCCCTGATGGTGCTGCGCTGCGCGGCCGGATTGCCCATCGAGTCCCGCGACATGGGTAAACCCGTGTTCCTCACAGCTGGCTCAATCCTGCGAGCCGCCCAGCAACAATGCGCCGCGAGCTGCCTCTGAGTACACCGACCCACGCACGGTCCGGGGGAGCGAGCTAGTGCTCGCTCCCTTCGCCGTTCGTCGAACCGTTCGTCGAGCCGTTGAGGCCGTCCTGGTGCTCGCGCAGGGCGGTTAGGGCACGCAGCTCGGAGCCGTGTGCCGCCTCGCGCAAGGCGGCATCCTCGGATACCGGGTCGGCGAACAGGAAGCTGCCGCTGCCCGGCGATCCGGCCGAGCCCAGCTTGTTCATCTTCTTGGGCAGTGGCGCACCCTGGTATGCGAGCGGCAACGGGTGGCCGTGGGCGTCGACCGGGCCCAACGGCTGGTGCAGCTCGATGTAGGCGCCGTGCGGCAGCCGCTTGATGATGCCGGTCTCGATGCCATGCTCGAGCACCGCGCGGTCGCTGCGCTGCAGTCCGATGCACCACCGATAGGTGATGAAGTAGACGACCGGCGGCAGGATCACCATGCCGATGCGCCCGATCCACGTCGTCGCGTTCAGCGAGATGTCGAACTTGAACGCGATGATGTCGTTCATCGCGCACAGCGTCAGCAACATGTAGAAGGAGATCGCCATCGCGCCGATCGACGTGCGCACCGGCACGTCGCGCGGCCGCTGCAGCAGGTTGTGATGGGCGTTGTCGCCGCTGAACCGCTTCTCCAGGAAGGGATAGACGATCAGCAGGCCGAAAATGCCGCCCATGATCAGCGCCACCCACACCGGCGCCGGAATGGTGTGGTGCCAGAAGTAGAACTCCCATGGCGGCCAGATACGCGCCAAGCCTTCGGTCCACATCATGTAGAAGTCCGGCTGTGAACCGGCCGAGACGTGAGATGGCTTGTAGGGGCCGAGGTTCCAGATCGGGTTGATCTGCATCAGACCACCCAGCAGGCCCAGCACACCGACGATCGCGGCGAAGAACGCGCCGGACTTGACGGCGAACACCGGCATCACCCGCACGCCGACCACGTTGTGCTCGGTGCGGCCCGGTCCGGGGAACTGGCTGTGCTTCTGGAACCACACCAGGGCCAGGTGCAGCCCGATCAGTGCCAGGATGATCCCTGGCAGCAGCAGGATGTGCAGGGCGTACATCCGCGGGATGATGTAACCCGCTGTGGCGCATTCGTTTCCGACGCCACCGCAGGGGAAGTCACCGCCGAACAGTGCCCAGTGCAGCCAGGTGCCGATCACCGGCATGCCCAAGGTGATCGAGGACAGCGCGGCACGCAACCCGATACCGGACAGCAGGTCGTCGGGCAGCGAGTAGCCGAAGTAACCCTCGAACATGGCCAGGATCAGCAGCAGCGCACCGATGACCCAGTTGGCCTCGCGTGGCCTCCGGAAGGCGCCGGTGAAGAAGACGCGGGCCAGGTGCACCATGATCGACGCGGAGAAGATCAGGGCCGCCCAGTGGTGGACCTGCCGGACGAACAGGCCGCCGCGCACCTCGAAGGAGATGTCGAGCGTCGATGCGAAGGCTTTCGACATGTCGACGCCGCGCAGCGGTTGGTAGGCACCGTTGTAGGTGATCTCGCCCATGGACGGATCGAAGAACAGCGTCAGGTACACGCCGGTGAGCAGCAGCACGATGAAGCTGTACATCGCGATCTCGCCCAGCAAGAACGACCAGTGCGTGGGAAAGACCTTGTTGAGCTGTCTGCGTACCGCTGCGGACGGGTGGTAGCGCGTGTCGATGTCCTCGCCTTGACGGGCCAGGACATCGCCGATCTTCGGGGGACTCAATTTCGGACTCATGTCGTCGTCCTCTCCCAGAATGCCGGTCCGACGGGCTCGACGAAGTCACCGTTGGCGACCAGATACCCGTTGGTGTCGATGGTGATCGGCAGTTGCGCCAACGCACGTGCGGCCGGCCCGAAAATCGGCTTGGCGAAGTGCAGCGCGTCGAACTGCGACTGGTGGCAAGGGCACAAGATCCGGTAGGACTGCTCCTCGTACAGCGATGCGGGGCAACCCAGATGCGAGCACACCTTGGTGTAGGCGAAGAACTCGCCGAAGTTGAAGCTCTCCTGGCCCTGCCGTTTGACCACGCGGCCCATGTCGGTGGGCCGAACGCGGATGAGCATCACCGGGTTTCGCACGCCCTGGTTGATGGCTCGCAGCTTTTCCTGCGATTCCGGGGTAGTGCCGTCGCCGTCGGACTCCCGCCACGGGAAGACGGTTTCCATGCCCCCGGCGTCGAGGTCTTCCGGGCGCATCTTGATGAAGGGCGACGTGGAGGCCGAACCGGTGGCACGCGCCAGGTAGATGGTCTCGCCGTGGTAGCGCGGGGTCCAGCCCGAGGTCCACAGCACGGCCTTCTTGCCGTCTGCGGTCGGCACCACCGGCCTCCACGGGTTCTTGATCAGTCCGCCAGCAAACGCCACCAGGGTGGACAGCCCGAACGCACCCAGCCCCATCCCCAGCGACAGCCCGATTAGCTTGCGCCGCCCGACCGTCGATCCCTCATACGCGTCGGCCAGGTGCGCCACCACCGTCTTGCGGTCCACTTCGCGGGAGGCGCCGTCGTGCCGGTCCTGGATCGAAATCTCTTCGGGGATAAAGCGCTTCTGGTACAGGATGACGCCGATCGCGATCGACAGGATCGACATCCCGAAGGTCAGTCCGTACAGCGGGGTGGCCAGGTCGTAGAGGAAGCTGCCGGCTTCCTCCTTGGGCTTGTACTCCCACGGCCAGAACAAGAAGACGAGCAGCAGCGCCAGCCCGAAGAAACCGCCCAGCAAAAGCCAGCGGGCGACGCCACGCTCGGCGCGCTTTTCGGCTTTGGTGCCCTCGATCGGCCAACGGGGTTCCTTGAACACCGTTTCGACGCCATCCAGCCTGCCGCCCAGGGTGACCAATTCGCGCTGCGACATGGCGGCCAGCGCGGCGTCGTCGGGTTCCCTTTCGCCGGTGCCGTGCGGGTTGCCGCCGGTGTCAGAGCCGCGAACGTCTTGATCGCTCATGCTCGTGCCCCAATCCACAGTGCCAGCCCGATGGCGGCGACCATCCCGATGATCCAGGCAGCCATGCCCTCGGGTGCGGGTCCGAATCCACCCAGGCCATAGCCGCCCGGCTGGCGCTCTTCGGTCACCGCCTTGATGTAGCCGATGATGTCCTTCTTGGCTTCGAAAGACAGCTGACGGTCGGAGAACTTCGGCATATTCTGCGGACCGGTCCGCATGGCCGCCAGGATCTGCTGTTCGTTGGCGGGCTCGAGGTTCGGTGCGTACTTGCCGGAGGACAGCGCGCCGCCCTTACCGGTGAAGTTGTGGCACGAGGAGCAGTTGAGCCGGAACAGGTCACCGCCGCGCCCGAGATCCTGGCCGCGCAGCTCACGCATCGCCAGGCTGCCGTCCGGGTTGCGCACCGTGGTCGGTCCGCCGCCGTTGGCCTGCACGTAGGCACCCAGCGCGTCGACCTGCGCCTCGTCGAAGATGGGTTCCTTGCGGGGCGCCTGGGCCTCTCCGGTCATCGCCGGCATCCGGCCGGTCGAGACCTGGAAGTAGACGGCTTCCTCGCCGACGCCGATCAAGCTCGGCCCGCGGTCGTGGACACCCTGCAGGTTGGCGCCGTGGCAGGACACGCACGACGTGTCGAACAGCTGCTTGCCGGTACGCAGCAGCGCCGAGTTGGACTCGTCGGCGACGGCCACCTGCGGCCGCGGTGTCAGGATGGCGGCCAGACCACCCGCAATGGTCAGCGCGATGAGCAGCAGCAGGCCCCCGGACAGCCGGCGGCGCAGGCGCCGCCGTGAGCGGTGACGCTGTCCGTTTGGCGGCTTAGCCGCACCGGATCGGGTAGATCCCAGTTTCTTCAACCGAGCACTCCTGTTCGTCCAGCGCCTGCTCATCGGATGAAATAGATCACGGCGAACAGCGCGATCCACACGATGTCGACGAAATGCCAGTAGTACGAGACGACGATGCTGGCCGTAGCCTGCGCCGGCGTGAACTTGCTCATCGCGGTGCGGGCCAGCAAGAAGATGAAGGCGATCAGGCCGCCGGTGACGTGCAGGCCGTGGAAGCCGGTCGCCAGGTAGAACACGCTGCCGTAGGCGCTCCCGGGGATGGTGGTCCCGTGCGACATCAGGTGGTAGTACTCATAGCCCTGACCGCAAATGAAGAACAGGCCCATCAGGAAGGTCAGCACATACCAGCGGCGCAGCCCGAACACGTCGCCGCGCTCGGCCGCGAACACCCCCATCTGGCAGGTGAACGACGACGCGATCAGCACCAATGTGACCGGGACGGCCTGATAGAGGTTGAGCTCGGTCGGCGGCGGCGGCCACTTTCCGCCCGATTGGGCGCGAGCGGTGAAGTACATCGCGAAGAGGCCAGCAAAGAACATCAACTCGCTGGAAAGCCAAACGATGGTGCCGACGCTGACCATATTGGGTCGGTTCAGCGAATGCACCCGCGACGTAATTGCAGTACCCGAAGTCCCGGCAGCGCTGGTCACATCCGCAAGTATGACGCTTTGTAGTTGTTGAACTCCACCCGGGGCGGCATTTGAGGTCTGGCGCGTCGCCCAGACGAGCGGACGGGCGGCTCGCGGCGGAATTTGTCGGAGGTTGGGGCCGGTGTGGTGGTCGTGGGACCATCGGCGCGTGGCTTTGTCATCTGAGGCTTCGCCTTCCGGCGTGCCGGCACCATCGTGGCGCCAGGTGCTGTCTCGTTTGACGGGCGGTCAGGACCTGACCCGCGGGCAGGCGGCCTGGGCCATGGACCAGATCATGGCCGGCGACGCGAGCGCGGCCCAGATCGCGGCCTTCGCGGTGGCGATGCAGGTGAAGGGTCCCACCTCGGCCGAGGTCATCGAGCTGGCGGAGGTGATGCTGAACCACGCGCTGCCGATGCCCGCCGGCGCCATCCGCGACGACACCGTCGACATCGTCGGCACCGGGGGCGACGGCGTGAACACCGTGAACCTGTCCACTATGGCGGCGATCGTGGCGGCGGCCGCGGGGGTTCCGGTGGCCAAGCACGGCAACCGCGCGGCCTCGTCGTTGTCCGGCGGGGCCGACACGCTCGAGGCGCTCGGAATCCGGATCGACCTGGGACCCGAGCAGGTGGCCCGCAGCCTCACCGAGGTCGGCATCGGGTTTTGCTTCGCGCCGCTGTTCCACCCGTCCTACCGGCACACCTCCGCGGTGCGCCGCGAGATCGGCGTGCCCACCGTGTTCAATCTCCTTGGGCCGCTTACTAATCCGGCCAGGCCGCGCGCCGGCCTGATCGGCTGCGCCTTCGCCGACCTGTCCGAGGTGATGGCCGGCGTGTTCGCCGCCCGGCGGTGCAGCGTGCTGGTGGTGCACGGCGACGACGGGCTCGACGAGCTGACCACCACGACCACCAGCACCATCTGGCGGGTGCAGGCCGGCACGGTGGACAGGCTGACGTTCGATCCGGCCGGGTTCGGTTTTCCCCGAGCCGATCTCGACGACTTGTTGGGTGGCGACGCGCAGGCCAATGCCGCCGAGGTGCGTGCGGTACTGGCCGGCGGCAAGGGGCCGGTGCGCGACGCCGTGGTGCTCAACGCCGCCGGCGCGATGGTCGCGCACGCCGGGTTATCCAGCCGCGCTGAATGGCTGCCGGCGTGGGAGGACGGATTGGCCCGCGCCAGCGCGGCCATCGACTCCGGTGCGGCCGAACAGCTGCTCGCGCGATGGGTGCGGTTCAGCCAGCAGGTCTGATTCGCGCAGGGCCTGCTCGCTGGCCAGCCGCGCCGAGCGCGCCGCCGCGGCCCACGCCGACCAGGCGCCGGCCGACCGCAGTGGGGATGCCCAGCCGTCCTCGGCGACCCGAACCATGCGCACCCCGGGCGTCGTCAACCAGCGCGTGATGAGCGCGGTCTCCTCGACGAGTGCGCCGCCCAGCGGGGCCGGTGTGGGCAGAATCGCTTGTGCCCCAGCGACAATCGCGTCGACGACCGGCATCGGCGGTACCCCGCGCCGGGCGCTGCCCGCCGCGGCGAGCTGGCCGTGGCGGATGACGGCCAGGTGGTAGCCACCGTCGCCGTCCGGTGCGGCGGCGATCAGCTCGGGCAGCGCGGCCAGGGCGCGCAGCCGCTGCCCGCGCCACAGCGTCTCGACCGCGGTCACGGTGCGGTCGCGCAGCCGCGCGGCGCTCTCGAAATGATGCCTCTCGGCCAGGGCGGTGACCTGGTCCACGGCCGCGGCCAGCGCGCCGTTGTCCAGGCCGTCGATCAGGGCCGCGACCCGGGCCACGGCCGCGGCGTACTGGGTGGCGGTGACGCCACGCGCGGCCGGGCACGGCGAAACCTCCGCCTCGGCGCACAGCGGCCCGTGCAACGCCGAGCGCCCCAGCCGGTTGGTGCAGGTCCGCAGACCGGTGAACCGGGCCAGCAGCACGGCCGTGTCAGCCGCGTCGGCGCGGGCCCGAAACGGGCCGACGGCGCGGTCGTGTCGGGGCGCCCGCACCACCGCCAGGCGGGGGAACGCCTCGTCGGTCAGCGCCACCCACCACCAGCGCTGCGGGAACCTGGACCGCCGGTTGTACGGCGGGGCGTGCGCGGCCAGCAGGCGCAGTTCGCGCACCCCGGCCTCCAGCGCATGGGCGCACTCGACGTGGTCGACCGCGCCGGCCAGCGCGACCATTTCCTTCATCCGGCCCCGGGGATCGGCGCCGGTGAAGTACTGGCTCACCCGGCGCCGCAGGTCGACGGCGGTGCCGATGTAAAGCACCTCGCCCGACGGCCCACGGAACAGATACACACCCGGGCGGCGTGGCAGCCCCTCGGCGAGCACTCGCTTGCGGCGCTGAGTGGGCGTCACGTCGGGCAGATAGGAGCGCAGGTCGGCGTAGGTGTGCACGCCCTGGTTGCCCACCCGCTCGATCAGGGCGTGCAACACCTCGACGGTGGCGCGCGCATCGTCGAGGGCGCGGTGTGTCGGCTGGGTGGCGACGGCGAACAGCCGCGCCAACGAGGCCAGCCGCACGCTGGGCGCTTCCTCGCGGCTGAGCACCCGCCGGGCCAGCCGGACCGTGCACAGCACCTGCGGCCGCGGCCAGGCGATATCGCATTGCTGCGCGGCGGCACGCAGGAAGCCGATGTCGAACCCGGCGTTGTGGGCGACCAGCACGGCGTTACCGGCGAACTCCAGAAACATCGGCAACACCGAGTCGATGGTCGGTGCGTCGCAAACCATTGCGGTGGTGATGCCGGTCAGCTGCACGATCTGGGGCGGAATACTGCGCTGCGGGTCCACCAGGGTGGCGAACTCGCCGAGCACCACGCCGCCGCGCACCTTGACCGCCCCGATTTCGGTGATCGCGTCCGGAACGGTTCCCCCGCTGCTTTTGGTGCGCCCGCCGGTGGTCTCCAGGTCCACCACGACGAAGGTGGTCTCGCGCAGCGAGAGCTCGTCGGTGGTGAACGGTGACCCCACGTCGGCGAAGCTCAGCTGAGTCGCACCCCGAGAAGCCACGGCGGTGACGTTAAGCCCGACGACCGACACCCATCCGGCTCCCACGCGGGGCGCGGGATCAGAACGCGGGGACGGTGAGGTGTCGGTGTCCGCGGTTACCGTTCGGTCAGTCCGGCGTGATGTTCGCCGAGCCAGAGCGAGAGGACCGACCCCGATGGCACCGAGAACGGGACCGACAGACATCGACATGACCCCGCCAGAACCCGGAACACCGGTGGTGATCGACTGTGACGAATGCGCGGTGCGCGGCCCGGGATGCCGCGACTGTGTCGTCAGCGTGATACTCGGGGTTCCGGATACTTTATTGCAAGACGAGCGGGCGGCTTTGGAGGTTCTTGCCGAGGTCGGGTTGGCGCCGCGCCTGCGTCTGGTCCCGATTCGTCGGGACCGCGGCTCTGGTGTAGCCTAATCGCCTTGTCCCACAAAGGTCCTCGGAGCAGCGAAACGATTCACATAGAAATGACAGAATTCTTTCTGAATTCTTAACCGCTCGCTTTGGACAAACGTCGATATCGTTTCGTAACCTGTTTGAGACCTAAACCAGCTCGACGCCCAATCCGTCGATGGCCGTTTAAGGAAGCAAATCTTGAGGCTTGATTCTAGGTACCCGGTTGCGCGTGTCTTCACACGTTCGGCGATAGGGACGCTAGCTGGCTTCGCGATCTTCTCCGGTGTCATGACCGGCCCCGCGTGGGCCGACCCGGCCGAGGACGCCACGGCAAAACTCCACGAACTGTCCCGCCAGGCCGAGCAGACCACCGAGGCGATGCACAGCGCCCAGCTCGATCTGAACGACAAGCTGGCAGCCCAGCGCGCAGCGGACCAGAAGCACACCGACGACCAGGCCGCGGTCGATGCCGCGAAGGCACATCTGTCGTCCTATCAGGACTCGGTCAACAAGCTGGCCGCCGCGACCTACATGGGCGGTCGTGTCGACGGCATGGAGGCCATCCTGACCGCCGGATCACCGCAGGGGCTGATCGACAAGCTAGCGGTGCAGCGGGTGATGGCAACCCAGATGGCCAGCCAGATGAAGAGCTATCGGATCGCCGGGGAGCAGGCCGCCAAGGCCGAGCGGGAATCGGCCAAGTCCGCCGCCGACGCCAAGAGCGCAGCCGAGCAGGCCGCCGCGGTTCGGGCCAGCCTGCAGTCCAAGCAGAGCCAGCTGCAGGTACAGATCGCGGTAGTCAAGTCGCAATACCTTTCTTTGACGGCCGATCAGCGCACCGCGCTGGCCAATCCGGCACCGGCCCCCGGTGCTCCGGCGCCGGAAGCGGCGCCTCCGGGCGCACCTGGGGGCCAGGCGCCGGGCGAGGCTCCGCCTGCCGGCGGCCTGCCCGGAATGCCCGGAATGCCCGGGTCGGCTCCTGGCGGGGTCGGCGGGGGTGACCGCGCCACCGTCGTGCAGGCCGCGCTGACGCAGGTGGGCTCACCATATGTATGGGGGGGCGCCGCGCCCGGCGGGTTCGACTGCTCCGGCCTGGTGATGTGGGCGTTCCAGCAAGCCGGCATCTCGCTGCCGCACTCCAGCCAGGCGCTGGCCCACGGCGGCCAGCCAGTTTCGCTCGGCGACTTGCAGCCCGGCGACGTGCTGACGTTCTACTCCGACGCCTCGCACACCGGCATCTACATCGGTGACGGCATGATGATTCACTCCTCCACCTACGGCGTGCCGGTACGGGTGGTGCCGATGGGCGCCGGTGGCCCGATCTACGACGCTCGGCGTTACTAGACACCCCAGACCGCGGCGCCGGCGGCTGCCGATACTGCTGGCTTGGGTATTCGCGGTCGAATTGCTGGTCGCGGCGGCAGTGCCGTTCAACGCCGAGCGGGAAAGCCGGATCCGGCCCGCACAACTGGTCACCCCGGCCCGCAGCCAAATCAGCGCGTCGACGAAGTCGGTCACCGTCGGCGACCGCACCCTGCGGCTGCTGAGCCTCGGCGGCCCGGCCAGTGACCGGTTGCTGTCGCGGGTGGCGTCGGGCATGGGCGCGGCGATCAGCGCGGTGGAATCATTTTGGGGTGTCGACTGGCCCCGGGAAATCACGGTGGTCGCGGCCGGCACCGACGAGGAATTTCGTGCGGCCGCCGGTGGGGGACCGGCGTCGCGGTGGGCCGACATCGCGGCCGTGACGGTCGCCGACCGTGTCGATCCCGTTCGCCGGGTTGCCCTCGGTCAGCGGATCGTCTTCGCGCCGGGGGCGGCCAACATGAGCGCCGCATCATTGCGAATCGTCTTGGCTCACGAGCTTTTTCACTATGCGGCACGCGCTGACACCGTTACGGATGCACCCCGCTGGCTCACCGAGGGGGTGGCCGATTTCGTGGGCCGCCCACCGACACCGATGCCCGCCGACGCGTTGCTGCCCATGACGCTGCCCAGCGACAGCGACTTGGACGTGCCCGGGGCTCCGCGCTCGTTGGCTTATGACCGTGCCTGGTGGTTCGCCCGATTCGTGGCCGACACCTACGGCCCGCCGAAGCTGCGCGATCTCTACCTGGCCACCTGCGGCATCAGGCACGCCGACATTGCCGCCGCCAGTCAAGATGTGCTGGCGACCAGCCCGGAAGGCCTGCTCACCCGCTGGCATCAGTGGCTGATCCACTAGAGCCGGAGCGCCGGGCGCAGACCGTGTGCGCGGTCCGCATCCCCGCCCGGCTAGCCTGACGCAGGTGAGTCGGGTCCTGCTGGTAACCAACGACTTTCCGCCCCGCCCGGGCGGCATCCAGTCATACCTCGGTGAGTTGGTCGACCGGCTGGTCGACACCGGGTCGCATGCGATGACGGTGTACGCGCCGCAATGGAAGGGCGCCGAGGCCTACGACGGCGCCGCCCGCGAAGCCGGTTATCGAGTGGTGCGCCATCCGGGAACACTGATGCTGCCCGGTCCCGCGGTCGATAGTCGGATGCGGCAACTGATCGACGACCATGGCATCGACACCGTCTGGTTCGGCGCGGCCGCGCCGCTCGCGCTGCTTGCCCGGCGCGCCCGCGGCGCCGGTGCGGGCCGGGTGCTGGCCAGCACGCACGGCCACGAAGTCGGATGGTCGATGCTTCCGGTCGCACGCTCGGTGCTGCGCCGCATCGGCGACGACACCGACGTCGTCACGTTCGTCAGCCGCTATACCCGCTCCCGGTTCGCGCCGGCCTTCGGCCCCAAGGCTTCGCTGGAATACCTGCCGTCCGGGGTGGACACCGACCGGTTTCGCCCCGATCCGGCCGGCCGCGCCGAGCTGCGTGACCGTTACGGACTGGGCGAGCGGCCCACCGTGGTGTGCGTATCCCGGCTGGTGCCGCGTAAAGGCCAGGACATGCTGATCAAGGCGCTGCCCTCGATCCGGCGGCGTGTGGCGGGAGCCGCCCTGGTCATCGTCGGCGGCGGGCCGTACCTGGACTCGCTGCGCGCACTGGTCCGTGAGTGTGGCGTGGCCGACGACGTGGTTTTCACCGGCGGCATACCGGCGGCTGAGTTGCCCATGCATCATGCGCTGGCCGACGTGTTCGCGATGCCCTGCCGCACTCGTGGCGCCGGGTTGGATGTCGAGGGGCTGGGCATCGTATTCCTCGAGGCGTCGGCGACCGGCGTGCCGGTGATTGCCGGGAGATCGGGGGGAGCTCCAGAAACAGTGCAGCACAACAAGACTGGGCTGGTCGTCGACGGCCGCGAGGTCGACGAAATCGCCGACGCTGTCACTGAATTGCTGACCGACCGCGATCGGGCCGCCGCGATGGGCGCGGCCGGGCGGGACTGGGTGACGGCGCAGTGGCGCTGGGACACAATGGCGGCACGACTGGGCGCGCTGCTCGGCTGACAGCGCGACTCGAGGCGCCAGGGAGCGTCCAGCGCCCGGCGCGCTACTCGGAGTGGTAGATAGCCTCGATGTCGGAGGCGAATTTTTCGGCCACCACGTTGCGCTTGAC
>NZ_LZKU01000093.1 GCF_001672975.1 Mycobacterium sp. 1465703.0 | reverse complement strand
TTGGTGGAGGGGGGGTTGCGGCCGGGGCCGGCCGGTGTGGTGGGGTTTTTGTATGTGGCCGGTCGCGGCGTCGGTGTGGGGTATTGGCGTCGGGCGGGGTTGACCGGGTCGCGGTTTGTGGCGTGTCCGTTCGGGGGTGCGGGGGCGCGGATGTATCGCACCGGGGATGTGGTGCGGTGGCGTGCTGATGGGCAGTTGGAGTATTTGGGGCGTGCTGATGAGCAGGTCAAGCTGCGCGGGTATCGCATCGAGTTGGGTGAGATCCAGTCCGCGTTAAGCGGTGTGGCGGGGGTGGGGCAGGCGGTGGTGATCGCCCGTGAGGATCGCCCCGGCGATAAGCGTCTGGTGGGCTATATCACCGGGACCGCTGATCCGGTCGTGGTGCGTGCGGTGTTGGGGCAGCGGTTACCGGCGTATATGGTGCCGGCCGCGGTGGTGGTGCTGGAGGCGTTGCCGGTGACGGTCAACGGCAAACTCGACACCCGGGCGCTGCCCGCACCTGACTACACCGCCGGTCAATACCGCGCCCCGGGCACTGTCACCGAGGAGATCCTGGCCGGCATCTACGCTCAGGTTCTGGGTGTGCAGCGGGTTGGGGTGGATGACTCGTTTTTTGATTTGGGTGGGGATTCGTTGTCGGCGATGCGGTTGGTGGCCGCGATGAATAAGTCGTTGGGTGCTGGTCTTTCGGTGCGG
>NZ_LZKU01000092.1 GCF_001672975.1 Mycobacterium sp. 1465703.0 | reverse complement strand
TGAGTTGCTGCGTGAGCATCACGACGAGTTCGCGCAAGCGCTCAGTGCCCTTGAGGGTCACGCGCAATACATCGTCAGGGGCCGCTACGACGAGGAAGTGATCATCGCCGAAGTGGTCTCGGAGAGCGATCAGGCCCGCGCTCTTCTCGAGGACATTCGCAGCAAACCTGATGAGGCGTCGCGGAATTCGCAAATAGGGCTGGGCGAGTACATAGGCAACGCGATCGAATACAAGCGCCAGGTCGACACCAAGATAGTCGTCGATGTGCTGGACGAACTCGCCACCGAGGTTAATGTCCGCCCTCCGACGCACGAATATGACGCCGTCCATGTCGCCCTTCTTGTTCCGCTCGAGAGCGAACCGGATCTGGAAGCGGTTTTGGATCGGCTTGCCGAACACTGGGGTGAGCGGGTCGAATTGAGGTTGCTTGGGCCTCTTGCTCCCTATGACTTCGTCGTCACCAGCTAGATCGGGAGCGTGACCGCGGAGCTGTTCGAATCCCCGGCCGGAAGAGCTGGCGCTGGCATGTCGCATCCGCCATGGTTGATGAAAGACCTTGCGACACAAGTGGTCTCGCTGTTACCCATCAGCATGCCACGGATGGCCCACGGACCAACCGCGCGATGCCTTCCGGCCCACCGCTGCCGCAAATTCCGACCGAGGCCCTAGGTCACGTCAGGGAATGTGCATCAGATTACCGGCAAGAGTGAAGAGGCGACTGCCAAGCTTCATGACCGGTATCCCAAGCGGAATCAGCAGGACCGTCACGCACAGCACCAAGCCGACGAGCCAGACTACCGCCGCCACGATCCCTAAAACCACACCGAGCACAGCCGTGAGGATGCCTAACACCGTCCCCAGTAATCCATTCAACACTCGCATGTTGACTCTCCTTACTGGAAGTAGGAGTACCCGCCGGGAGCACTATTTAACGCCTGTCTACCAGGCAATAGACACCAATCTGCATTCGCCGCAGCTACCGGAGGCGACTGATAGTTGGTGCAAGCGTTGGGTTTTCGGGTATCCAACTGCGAAGGGTGGGCGGGACGGCGAAGGATGAACGATGAGCGATACCGCAACAAATCCGGCCGAGCGGATCGTTCGGGGGTTCGACAGCTGGCAACAGCGGCACTCCGTCGCCGGGTTCCCGATCGCGGTAATCAAGAAGTTCGGCGACGACGAAGCCGGACACCTCGTCTCGCTGCTGGCTTACAACTCATTCCTTGCGACGTTTCCCCTCCTGTTGGCGTTCAGCGCCGTGGTCGGGGTGACGTTGCGCAGCCATCCCGGGTTGCATCAGAAAGCGGTAAGTTCGGCGCTCGCAGAATTTCCCATCATCGGCGGCCAAATCCACGACCAGCTCGGAGTGGAACATCTCAGCGGCACGTTGCCGTCCCTGGTTGTCGGGATCGGCGGGGCCTTGATTGGCGGCCGGGGGTTCGCCCATGCCTTGCAGAAGACGCTCAACACCGTTTGGGCCGTGCCGAAAGCCGACCGGCCTGGCTTCTTTCCTCGCTATGCGAGGACCCTCGGACTGCTGTTACTGCTTGGCCTCATCGTCGCAGTCACCGGTGCTGCCGGCACCGCCGCGGGGGTCGCCGCATCGCTGGGTTTTGGTGGCCTACCGTCGCGGCTCGTCAGCGTCGGGGTCGGGACGGCCTTGGGTTTCGGCTTTTTCCTCATCCTCTTCAGGGTTGCGGCGGCCGGGCAGGTGTCGACCCGTTCCATGATGTTGGGCGCTCTCATCAGTGCGCTGGGGTGGCAGGTCCTGCTCACCGCGGCCGGGGTCATCGTCACCCACCAACTGCGTCACGCCCAGGCCGTCGCCGGGATGTTCGGCGTCGTCCTGGGGCTGCTGGCCTGGCTCGCGCTTCAGGCAACCGTCATCGTTTACGCGATGGAAGTCGATGCCGTTCGCGCGCGACGCCTATGGCCCCGCAGTATCGTTCAGCCTCCCCTCACCGAGGCCGATAAGACCTACTACACCGACGCGCTGCGGGCGGAAACCCAGCGGCCCGAACAACGGCTACGGGTCGCGTACAAGACCGAGTCCGACGTTGGGTGGCAATGAATCACCTCGTACTTCCTGAAGGCCTGGTGGTTTCGGCATCGGCCCGTGTGGTGGGCGAGTGGCTGTGCCCAGCCCGTCCGGCCAGATCGCAGCGGAGTGCGCACCGGCTCAGTGGGTATACCTGCCAGATGACGTTCCACGCCTTCGTGCTCGGCGGGGGCGGCATGCTCGGCGCCGCCGAAGTCGGCATGGCACGCGCGCTACTGGAGGCGGGAGTGCAGCCAGAGTTGTTGTGCGGGACGTCAGTTGGAGCGATCAACGGTGCGGCCATCGCCGCGGACCCGACCCCGGAGGGCGCCCAACGGTTGTTGGAGATGTGGGAGGCACTCGGCCGGGCCGACATGTTCGGCGGTTCGCTGGTCGGCAGTTTAGCCGGCCTGGTGAGCCGCAGAACGGCGCTGCATGGCAATGGCGCACTGCGCCGGATGCTGGACGACCACCTGCCGGCGAGGACATTCGAGGATCTCGCCGTCCCGTTCGAGTGTGTGGCGGCCAGCATCGAGCGTGCCCGTGAGCACTGGTTCGACTCGGGGGAGCTGGTTGAGCCCGTACTTGCGTCGTGCGCGCTGCCCGGCGTCTTTCCGCCGGTGCGAATCGGCGACGAGCACTTTTTCGACGGTGGCCTGGTGAACAGCATCCCGCTCGAGCGAGCGGTGGCACGCGGCGCCGACACCGTGTGGGTTTTGCATGTCGGGCGTTTGGAAGAGGACCTCACCGCGCCGCGATTCCTATGGGAGGCGGCGTTCGTCGCCTTCGAGATTTCGCGGCGGCATCGATTTCTGCGCGATCTGGAACGGGTGGGTTCGAAAGTGACGGTCCATGTGCTTCCGACCGGGTTGGGGCAGCGGTCGTCGGCGATGTGGTCGAATCTCCGCTACGCCGACACTCGCCGGATCGTTGGACGCGCCGACTTGGCTTATGAGGCGACCCGCGACTATCTCAAGGCGCAGCAATGACCGTGCTGCGTCGCGCTTTCACCGTGCCATTAGTGACCATCCTGATGGTCTCCATCTTGATCTCGGGCCCACTGCTGCTCACCGGCGCAAGTATTGCCGGACTTCTTACCCGGTCGAGTCGGCCTGCACGCACGGTGGCTTTTCTGATGGCCTATGCGGTCATCGAACTCCGCACACTAGTGAAGCTTTTACAGGGCAACCGTGACTGCGATCAACTCATGCGGGACATCCTCACATCCGTCTATGCCGCCGTGCGCCGAACCCTCGATGTGGAGGTGGTACTCGAGCCGGCCTCGGCGGAGCCGGACACCATTCCGCGCGATGAGCCGGTGATCGTGCTGTCACGGCATTGCGGCCCTGGAGACAGCGTCCTTGTCGCGTGGCTGCTTGTGATCGAATACGGGTTCGACTTGAAGATTGTGCTCAAATCCGTTTTGCAGTGCGAGCCTGTACTTGACTTCGCAGGCGAATTGGGATGTCTATGCTTCCTGCGCCGCGGCGACCGCGCACGCGAACAAATCCGAGCTCTGGCCGAGTCGATGGACGGCGGGCAGGCGATGCTGCTCTTCCCAGAGGGCGCGAATTTCAGTTGGCCGCGATGGCGCAAAGCGATTACCGAACTCCGATCGACCCGAGGGTTGCGCGCTGCGCGCCGCGCGTTGCGGCAATCCCACACACTCCCGCCGCGCAGTGGCGGTGCTGCCGCCGCAGCGGCCGGAGCGCCGAAGGCCAACGTCCTGGTGGTAACGCATAACGGCTTCTGCGCCGACGGACGGGCCCGGCCCTGGTGGCAGCTACCCGTTCATCGACAGTTGCTCATCCGCACGGTTGTGATACCAGCGGCTCGTATTCCACCGCCTCCTCGAATCGGGCCTTGGCTCGAACGAACCTGGACACAGGTCGATGCCTGGGTTGTCGCTCACGCCGAGCAGTCCTGACGCCTGACGTCGGCTTTTATGTCAGCGGTGCTCATGCCTACAGCACGACGTGAGGGCCGCGATGCCCGGAGCCCTCGCGGGCGGCGGCGCTTTCCGCAAGGATACTGTGGCTGACAACGCGTACGAAGAACGAGGGAATACGAGCATGAGCACAGAGGGCGCGCGCTCCTACGCGGGAGACATCTCGCCGCTGGATGCATGGAAGCTGCTCAGCGACAACCCCAACGCCGTGCTGGTCGATGTGCGGACCGACGCCGAATGGCGATTCGTCGGTGTGCCCGATCTGTCCAGCCTCGGCCGTGAGGTGTTGTTCCTGGAGTGGGTTTCGGCCGACGGGCAGCCCAACGCCAATTTCGCCGACCAATTGCGCGAACAGGTCGCCTCGCCGGCCGACAAGGAGCGGCCGGTGCTGTTCTTGTGTCGCTCCGGGCACCGCTCCATCGGAGCCGCCGAAGTCGCAACTGAGCTGGGCATCACGCCGGCCTACAACATCCTGGACGGCTTCGAGGGCCAACTCGACGCCAACGGCCACCGGGGCGAAACCGGCTGGCGGGCCATCGGATTGCCCTGGAGACAGGGCTGAAAAGGCGATGACCCCAGCCGACGACGACTCCGTTCGAACGCCCGCGGCGCTGCCGGACGGAGTCAGCCAAGCGACCATCGGCGTGCGCGGCGGACTCTTGCGCTCGGGATTCGACGAAACCGCCGAGGCGATGTATCTGACGTCGGGCTATGTTTACGAGTCGGCGGCGCTGGCCGAGCAGTCGTTCACCGGAGACGTGGACCACTTCGTCTACTCGCGCTACGGCAACCCGACCGTGACGATGTTCGAAGAGCGGTTGCGGCTGCTCGAAGGGGCGCCGGCGGCCTTCGCCACCGCGAGCGGCATGGCGGCGGTGTTCACGTCGCTGGGTGCGCTGCTGGGTGCGGGGGACCGGTTGGTCGCGTCGCGCAGCCTGTTCGGGTCGTGCTTCGTGGTGTGCAGCGAGATCCTGCCCCGGTGGGGGGTCGAAACCGTCTTCGTCGACGGCGACGACCTCGCGCAGTGGGAGCAGGCGCTGTCGGTGCCCACCACGGCGGTCTTCTTCGAGACGCCGTCGAACCCGATGCAGTCGCTGGTGGATATCGCCGCGGTGTGCGAGCTTGCCCACGCGGCCGGTGCAAAAGTGGTGTTGGACAACGTGTTCGCCACACCGCTGTTGCAGCAAGGCATACCGCTCGGGGTTGACGTGGTGGTGTACTCCGCTACCAAGCACATCGACGGTCAGGGGCGGGTGCTCGGTGGGGCCATATTGGGTGACAAGGAGTACATCGACGGCCCAGTGCAGAAACTGATGCGGCACACCGGTCCGGCGATGAGCGCCTTCAATGCCTGGGTGTTGCTGAAAGGGCTTGAGACACTGGCGGTCCGGGTGGAATACAGCAATTCGTCGGCCTTCCGGATCGCGGAGTTCCTGGAAGGCCACCCGGCGGTGAGTTGGGTCCGCTATCCCTATCTGTCCTCGCACCCGCAATACGACTTGGCCAAGCGGCAGATGGCCGGCGGGGGAACGGTCATCACCTTCGCGCTGGATTGCCCGGATAGCGCTGCCAAACAGCGGGCGTTCGAGGTGCTGGACAAGTTGGCGCTGATCGACATCTCGAACAATCTCGGCGACGCCAAATCCCTTGTGACGCACCCCGCCACCACCACGCATCGGGCGATGGGGCCGGAGGGGCGTGCGGCGATCGGGCTCGGCGATGGCGTGGTGCGGATCTCGGTCGGACTGGAAGGCACCGACGACCTGATCGCCGACATCGACCGGGCCTTGAGCTAGCCGGCCTGTTTTTCCACCGAGTCGACGCGCTCGGCCGCCGCCAGCGTGCCGTCCTGCGCCTGTCGCTCCAGCCAATCCACCACCGGACGGGCATAAATCATCTGACTGGTGATGGCCATCTGGCCGCGGGTGCGGCCCAGGAACGAGATGCCCCAGGCGAACATTGCGGCGATGCGGTTGCGGTGCCCGATCAGGTAGTACAGGTGCAGCAGCAGCCACGCCAGCCAGGCGATGAATCCGGCGAACTCCACCTTGCCGACCTGTGCGACGGCGCTGTAGCGGGAGATCAGGGCCATGCTGCCCTTGTTGACGTACTTGAAGGGTTTGCGTTCGGCCGGATTGTCCTGACCCTTGACCGCGTGCTTGATCAGGGTGGCCGCGTATTTGGCGCCCTGGATCGCGCCCTGCGCCATGCCGGGGACGTCCGGCACCGACATCAGGTCACCGACGACGAAGACGTACGGGTGTCCCTTGACGGTGAGGTCGGGCTCGACGATCACCCTGCCGGCGCGGTCGGTTTCGGTTCCGTCGGATTGTTCGGCGATCATCGCGCCCAGTGAGCTGGCTTGCACCCCCGCCGCCCACACCTTGCACGCGCATTCGATGCGGCGCTCGCTGCCGTCCTTTTCCTTGACGGTGATGCCCATGTAATCGACTGCGGTCACCATCGCGTTGAGCTGAACTTGGACATCCATCTTCTCCAGCCGCCGTTGCGCCTTGAGCCCGAGTTTGGGTCCCATCGGCGGCAGCACCGCGGGCGCCGCGTCCAGCAGGATGACGCGGCATTCGCTGGGAGTGATCGTCCGGAATGCGCCGGCCAGGGTGCGCTCGGCCAGCTGGACGATCTCACCGGCCAACTCCACACCCGTCGGCCCGGCCCCGACCACCA
>NZ_LZKU01000091.1 GCF_001672975.1 Mycobacterium sp. 1465703.0 | reverse complement strand
GGCCGGGCTGCTCGCCGCGCAGCACCTGCCCGACGTGGCGGGGCAGGATCACCGTCTCGGCGTCGATGCGGCGCAGCAGGCCCATGGCCAGCAGCTGGGGCACCGGCCGGTCGCCGGGCGCGCCGGGTGCTGCGTCCCGGGTGCGCCCCATCGGAGAGCCTTCGAGCAGTTTGTCCAGGACGTCGCGCTGCGCCTGGTTGAGGTCGTCGAGCAGGTCGGCGATCTGCTCGGCGCTGCGCGAGGTGTCCTCGAGAATGACCTGCCCCGGATGCCACGGCATTCCCGTCCCGGCGTCGGCGGCCACCCGCAGCGCCGTCTCACCCCACACCAGGGCGCGTTGCCGAAGGTCGTCCACCGCGTCCAGAACATCGGTTTCGGGGGCGCGGTCATCGATCAACGCGAGCAATTTGGCGGTCGGCACCGGCTCCGCGTCGGCCTGCAGCACCAGCAGCGCGTCGAGGACAGCCAGCCGCAGGAAGTCCAGGTCGTCGGTGCCAGCCTTGATCGACTGGCGCGCCTGGGCTCGCGCGGCCAGTGCGGCGATGCTGCCGGGTGGGGGCTGGGCGAGGTCCGGCCGCAGTTCCAACAGTCGGATCAGTTGCTCATCGGACAACTCGGCCAGCCACGACCCCAGCGGGATATCCGGGGTGTTGTCGGTCATTGCTGACCAGCGTAAAGCAGGTCGCGGGTACCGAGCAGACCTCGAAGCGCCAGGAGGGTGAGCACCGGCGGGGGCGGCGAACCCTGGTCTTGCGCACATGCTGCTCGGCCACCTGTCAGAATGGACCTTGTGGCTGACACTGCTGAGGGCAAAGCCCGCAAGACCAAGTATGTCGACAACGGCTGGCCGACGACGGATCCCGACGACCATGCGGTTAGTGAACTCGTGACCGATCGCACCGGTGCGTTGTCACCGTTCGGCGAGCTGGTGTTTCCGCTGCCCTCCACCGATCTGCCCTACCTGCACCCGGTCACCGTCGTCAATCGGTAGGTCGCCAGATGGCTAGGGCCGGTGAGGCCTCGGAAGCCTCGGCGAGCTGGGCATCAGCAGAATCCGGCCGGGGCGCCCTGTCGCATCTGGACGAGCAGGGGGCGGCGCACATGGTCGACGTCAGCGAGAAGGTTGCCACCAAGCGGACCGCGGTCGCCGCGGGTGCCCTGCGGACGTCGGCGCACGTTGTGGCGCTGATCTCGAGCGGCGGCCTACCCAAGGGCGATGCACTGGCCACCGCGCGGGTGGCCGGCATTCAGGCCGCCAAGCGCACCAGCGATCTCATCCCGCTCTGTCATCAGCTCGCGCTCACCGGTGTTGATGTCGACTTCACCGTGGGCGAGTCGGACATCGAGATCACCGCAACGGTGCGAAGCACCGATCGCACGGGTGTGGAGATGGAAGCGCTGACCGCCGTCAGCGTCGCGGGCCTGACGCTTTACGACATGATCAAAGCGGTGGACCCGGCCGCACGGATCGATGACATTCGAGTGCTGCACAAGGAAGGCGGCAAGACCGGAAGGTGGACGCGCCCATGAGCAGCCGTTCTGCCCGCGTCATCATCGCCTCGACCCGCGCTTCGGCAGGAGTGTACGACGACCGATGCGGCCCGATCATCGCTGAATGGCTTTCCGAGCGGGGCTTTTCGCCGATGCAGCCGGAGGTGGTGGCCGACGGACCGCCGGTCGGCGAAGCGCTGCGCGCGGCGATCGACGCCGAGGTCGACGTCATCATCACTTCCGGCGGCACCGGCATCTCGCCCAGCGACAGCACGCCGGACCAGACCGTGGCCGTCGTCGACTACATGATTCCCGGCCTGGCAGAAGCTATCCGCCAGTCCGGCCTGCCGAAGGTCCCGACCTCGGTCCTGTCGCGCGGTGTGTGCGGTGTGGCCGGCCAGACGCTGATCGTGAACCTGCCGGGCTCGCCCGGCGGCGTGCGCGACGGCCTGGGGGTGCTCGCCGATGTGCTCGACCACGCGCTCGATCAGCTTGCCGGTAAAGACCACAAGCGATGACGCTGGTCTTGCGCGCAGCCATGACCGAGCACCCGATTTCACTGGCTGAGCATGAGGAATTGGTGGGCCATCAGTCGGCCGGGGCCATCGTTGGATTCGTCGGCACGATCCGCGATCACGACGGCGGACGCCGGGTGGTGCGGTTGGAGTACTCCGCGCACCCGTCGGCCGAGCAGGTGATCGCCGAGGTGGTGGCCGATGTGGCCGGGCAGTCCAGCGGCGTGCGTGCGATCGCCGCCAGCCACCGAATCGGCGCGCTGCACATCGGCGACGCGGCGTTGGTGGCAGCGGTGGCCGCCGATCACCGGCAGGCTGCATTCGCCACCTGCGCGCATCTGGTTGACACCATCAAGGCGCGGCTACCGGTGTGGAAACACCAATTCTTTGCCGACGGCACCGAAGAGTGGGTCGGTTCGGCCTGACGCCGTAGGCATTTCGGCCGTCGGAACGGCACGCGACGCCCGACACGCCCCGAACAGGAGGGTATTCGGGGCGTGCGGGGATTGTGGCGGAGTTAGGCGTTGGGCGATGGCTGGGCGAGAGCGTCCAGCGCGTCGTTTCCGTGAACGTCTTGCGCCCGAACCGCGTCCCACAGCTGCTGGATGTAGCTGGCATCGTCAACCTGCTGCGGCATGCCGGCCGGCACGAAACCGTGGAAGTCGGTGTCCACGACGGCCGGTGCGTCCGCTGGGGGCGCGGGCGGCGTCGCGTCGGCCGGGGGTGCCGGCGGCAGGTCGACCGGAGGCGCGGGCGGCAGGTCGACCGGAGGCGCGGGCGGCGTCGCGTCGGCCGGGGGTGCCGGCGGCAGGTCCACGGGAGGCGCGGGGGGCATGGCGTCGGCCGGGGGAGCCGGCGGCAGGTCCGCCGGGGGTGGCGGGAGAGCGTCCGGCGGTGCGGGCCGGTCAAACGAGGCCAGCTGCACCGGAGCGGGCGGATCCGGCGGCGGCGGGGGCGGAGGAGCGTCCGGTGCGGGCGCGTCCGCGGGAGGGGCCAACGGAGCCGGGGCGCCGTTGACCCCGGGCGCGTCGAGGGCGGTCGGCGCGGGCACGTCGCGCTGGGACGGACCGGACAGGGGGCCGCCGCACACCGGCCAGGCCCCACGGCCCTGGGTCGCGAGAACCCGCTCGGCGACTGCGATCTGCTGTGCCTTGGTGGCCAATTCGGCAGACGGAGCGTATTGGCCGCCGCCGTGCGATGCCCACGTGCTGGCGCTGAATTGCACACCGCCGTGGTAGCCATTGCCGGTGTTGATGGCCCAGTTGCCGCCGGACTCGCAACGGGCTACCTGGTCCCATTCCCCGTCGGTGGCCGCGGCCGCTTGGCCGGCTAGGGCGATGCTGCCGCCACCGAGGACTGCGCCGGTAACGGCGATCTTGGCGACGCTGATGTTTGAACTGCTGGGCTTACGGTGACGTCCACTCATACGCGCCGATGTATTCCTCTCTCGTCACGCGCCTGCGAGGTCAGCTGTCGGGTTCGGGTCGGAGAGGCCACCCGGCCGGCGTTGTCTGCAAAGCGACGACGCCGACTTCACCCCTAGGAGCCGCAAGCGGCTCCAATCCGGTCACGGTGGACCGGTGGGTCCCCCGTCTCCATCCATGTAGTTCGGTTGGGCCCCCGCCTATTGGATGGAGCTCGGCGCGATAGGGAGGGGAGGTCCGCCAATTGGGAGGCTGGCGAGCCTTCGGAGACGGTAACGGTTTCTGTTGGTCTCGTCACGTCTAGCGAAACTCGGCGTTTCACTCTCGGCCATCTGCGAAAACCCCAGGAACACTTAGTGTTTCCGCAGGTCATAGCACGCGATATCGGGGCGTGACCGGGCCGTTATGGTTCCGTTACGTGAGATATTTCACAGTTTCAGCCGCCAGAGAAGGGCGGCAGAACATCAACCGTGTCTCCCGTTTGCAACGGGGTGGTCTCGTCGCGCACGGCGATCCCGTCGCGCAGGTACGAGCATCGGGTCAAGACGGTGGCCAGCCGAGATCCCCGAACGGCGAGCCGCTCGACCAGGTCGCCGACCGTCGTTCCGGGGCGCAGCACCACCGTCTCCGACTCGATGCCCGCGGCGGCGCGGGCGGCCGCGA
>NZ_LZKU01000090.1 GCF_001672975.1 Mycobacterium sp. 1465703.0 | reverse complement strand
TGGCCGAATAGCGGTGGAGGAGGCGGCTGCTTGTTCTTATCGTCCGCCGGCGGAGGAGGTGGAGGCGCAGGCGGCGGAACGGAATTAGATTGCGACGAACCGGTACTGAACGTAGGGTTTTTGGAAGCGATGGCGTCAATGTTGGGGACATAGACGTTATTCATCACTTGATGCGCATAGTCGTTGAATTCTTGGTCGATCTCGTCTCGATAATTGGGGTATGTCTCAACCAATTGGTTGTACGCGTCTAGTCTCTGATACAAGTACCATCTGGTCTGGAAGACCGTGTGTGAAAAGGCGTCGATCAAAGCGCCCAACGCATTCGTCCCCGCTACCAACGCTTCTGGTTCCCTTAAGGATTGGGTGATGTTCGCTAACGCGGCGTCGTGCGTTTCACCCTGCCACTCGTTCAATTCTTCTTGGGCTCCGAGTGATTGCTGGAATGTTTGCGACGCTGCGGCTATGTTGGCGCTTGTTGCCTTCCATGCAGTGCCGTTTCCATTGTCGAGAGTATTGCTAGCGAACTGAAACGCCGCAGCCAAGTTCATATAGTTGATTTGGCTAAAGTCTTCCATGGGAACAGTGATTGCATTGCTGGTCCCGGTGATGTTGTTGAGTAGCGAGCTAAGGTCGTATTGTGGAACATCGACGCTGCCGTCGTCGCCCCTGGAGATGCCGCCCTGCGAATCTATGGTACCCGGCGAAAGATTGTACTTCGAAAGATCAACACCAGGATAATTTATCTTATTGGGGTCGATGTGATTGGCATTAGCCCAGTTTACAAGGTTATTTATATCGTCCGGTGATAACGAATTAAATTCGTTATCACCGTCGTCGAAGGAATTATGAGTTACAAGATTGTCGAGGCTATATCCGTTCTCGACTGACCATTCGATGAGATCAGGGAGATTAGCATCTTTGAGGTCTATACCTGAACCACTAAGACTATTCTGGTAGATTTCATCGATATTCTGTCCTTTTGCTATCAATCCTTCGATATAGGTATCGAGGTCATCGGCATTAGACATAGTTTTACACCCCGCCGCTACCCGGCCTGCATAAGGTGGTCAAAGGCTTTCTTCACGGTTGTCGACAGTTCATCGAGGTAATCAATGTACTGGTCGAGCGATCTTTCAGCACCCGTGAGTCCTGTCATACCAAGTAGTAGATTCTGCTTTGTTAATACTCCAGACTGCAATGCGCCCGGATCGCCCAGCGACTCCTGGTTGCTCATCTTTTTACGTTCGGCCTTCAGGGTGGAAAGATAGGTATTGATGATTTTTAAATACTTATCGCGAGCCGCCGCAGTCATCTTCAGGTCAGCCTTGCCGTTCTTCTGAATGTCTTTTAGACCACTCGTCAGGTCGGTGGTCGAACCACCCGAGCCCCCGGCAGACCCGGTTCCGTCGGTGCTGTCTCCAGCCGCACCACCATTGGAACCTCCACCACCGTTATTGGAACCTCCACCACCGTTATTGGAACCTCCACCACCGCTATTGGAACCTCCGTCACCACCATTGGAACTGGCTAGAACACTAGATTTTTGGGCACCGCTCGACGGCTGGGGCGCGACACTAGAGATCCGCGGATCGACGGCATTGATCCGCGGCTCGACGGGATGGACGGCTGGCTCTTGGCTGATCAGCGTCCCAGCGACATGCGGCTCGATTTGCCCAACGGGGTTGTTAGTAGCCATGACTTCTTTCCGCAATCTGTGTTAAGTGCACGAGCTGGGTGCTGAGTTAAAAGGACTCAGCACCCAGGTTCCCGCGCGATCGTCAGAACTGTGCAGCGTGCTGGTTAGCCACCGAGGGATGAAGCGTGCCTGGCATCCAGGGCCTGCATGTGGTTCTGCTGGTCGACAGCATTGCCAGTTGTCTGGCGCATTTGGTGCGCTAATTCCTCCAAACCGCTGGTGATCTGATTACCCGTTATTCTGAACTGCTGAGCAGTTGTACCATCGAAAGCCGCTTCCAACCTATTGAACAGGTCGATAACGTCGTTTTTCGCGCTTTCGATTTTGTTGACCCCGTCGCCAACGTCGCTCAGCGTTGAAAAGTTGTTTGCGAAATTGTACTGAATGTCGCTCATTGGTCTTTTTCTCCTTATCCCTGGTCGGCGGCGATCATGTCTCTGACGGCCCCTTCAGCCGACCTCACCGCATTTTGCAACTTCGTGATCATCTGCTCCACATCGTCGTTCTGCGCGCTCGATGATTTTCCGTACCGACCAGCGCTATCGCCCTGCCAGTTCGAAACCAACATTTGCTGTTGGAGTTCCTGAACCTGTTGCAACGCCTGGGTCGCGTGATTGCTAGAGGTCTGGATATCGTTGAGGAATTGGGGAGCTTGGGACGGGTCGATTTTCAAAGCCATGTTGTATCGGTGATCCTTTCTTATTCGTTAATCGTTGAGGCCGCGGGACGGTGTCATTTCGACCACCCAAACGCATTCCGGCTAGCGATCACCCCATCTCTGATCGGCCAGCTCGACCAGCTGGGTGATCGCCTGCCCAAACGCATGCTCGGTACCGGCCTTGAGCGTGGTCCACAATTGCCTGGCCGGCGATGCGCTGGGAGCACCGATAATGCGGCCTCGCTTGGTGTAGAAAACTCCCACCGAGGCCGAGCCGCGACGAATCCGCCCTTCGGTGTCGGCGAGTGCGCAGTACACGATCTCGGCGAACGCCTGCCGTGACCCCAACGCCACACCGAGCCTCATCGCCACGCGAGGATCCGCGCCCAGTGCCCGGATGCGGTCGCCCAATTGCACCGCGTCGTGCGTCCCGGACAAACATGCCGTCATCTCGGTCAGCGGTGCTGCGACCGGGTCCACATCAGCAGGCCTGGCCGGTGGCAGCTCACCCCGCAGCGCCGCGATCACGCCGCTCAATTCGATGCAGTGACCAAGGATCCGCACTGTGACCTCGTCGCGGATCCGACTTGCCAATGCGCACAATGTGTCTCGCCGCACCACACTGGTCCGCGCCGTGCCCTCGGGGGTGACCAACCGCATCGCCACCTCGCGATCGGGTCGCCCCAACGCCTGCAACAGCGGTACCAGATCCGGGTGCACGACATCCCCGACGATCAGCTTGCGCGACACCAGCTCTCGGGCCGCGCGGTCGTACGCGGCTTCACGTCCGTCGATCGTGGCGTGACGCGACTGCATATTCAGCACCGCAGGCAGGTCATTGGCGCCAACACGCAGGGCCAGCACCCGAAGCTGATCGTCGGTGAGCCTCAACTCGTCCACTACCGTCGCGCTCACCGCGTCAATCCTTTGTCCGCGCCGATCACCGGTGGCGACACCCACCGATCGGAGACCTGCTCGAGGGTCGGCGCCGGCGCATCGGCGAACTGCGGTGGCTCCGGCTCGACAGGCCCAGCGAGCTGGTCGAAAACCGACGTGCTGGGGTCCCAGCTGACCTGCGACACCACAAACGGCGCGTCGCTGTGCTGGGTGGCGGGCAGCCACGACGGATCACTCACGGACACACCGGCGCCCAACTCACCACCACCGTCGATGCCGCCCGCCAACGACGAGTGATGCTCACGCGTACTGCCAGCACCGCGGGCCAGCCCCGCCATCGGCCCGTATCCAGCAGGACCCATCCCCGCCGTCCCCGTCGCCGAGCCGGCAGATTCGACTTTGCGCGATTGCGCCGCGGTTCTGCTCGACTTGACCTCGACGGCCCGAAACGCCGCCAGCGGCGGCGCCATCACACCCGCGCCAGCACCAGCCCCCGCGCTCGCGGCCTGGTCCTTGGAGGCCTCGGCGTCCTGCTCGGCGGTGAGCGCCGCACCCTTAGCCGCATCGGGCACAGCGGGCTGCGGCCACGGCCTATCAACACCGTCGCAGGCTTCTTCGTACTGATACATGACCGCCGACGCGGCACCCCGATGAGCAGCGACCGCCTCGTCGAACTCGGCGAACTGCCCGGTCAGCGCGGCCCCGTTGTAGGCGGCCAGCGACGCCATCACGTCGTGGGAAGTCTTGGCCGCAATCACCTGCGACACACTCGGCATCCCCAGCACCGCGACGCTATACGCCACGGCGGCCTGCTCGGCCCGCTGCCCGTTGTCAGCTGCACTTACGGCGACAGAGCCCAGCCACGCACCGAACTCTTCGAGCCTGCGCGCCGCCGCATCAGCACCCTGACTGGAAAACGAGCCCTTGATCTTGTCGACAACGGCGCCGAATTCGGCGGCAATGCTCGCCCATTCATCAGCGACGCGCACCCACGCCGCACCGGCCTGACCCACCGACGTCGGTCCCGGACCGTCGGTGAGATCGCGGGCAAGCCGCTCCGCACTGCGTGACTCCCATGCCACATTGGTAAATCCCATGCCTGCCCTCCCTTCCCTCACAACGGAACTGATGCGCTCGCGATACGGACGCGCCTCAGGTCAATGGCATCCGGCGGTACTGGTTCGCTCAGACGGCAAAATCTTGTTCTGCCGCAACGACGTTGTCGACGTGTGCACGCAACGTTGCCGCTATCTCCTGGATCTCGTGGGTCCCCTGGTCGGCCACCTTGCCGAATTCGGTATGCACGTCATTGAGCGTCGACGCCACCCGCACCGAGACCTCGTCACGGCCCGGGGCCGTCACCGTCAGGTTGGCCTGCTCAGCCTGCATGAGTTTCTTTGCGCGACTGGCTAATTCGTCAAGCTTCCGGGTTGCATCGGTAACTTCGGCCGGCTGCATCCGCAACACATCAACGCCACTTGACATCTCGCAACTCCCTTTTTCCTAGATCGTCAGATCGATATCCGGGCGCGGGATCGCTTCTCTGACCCCGATCACCGGCGGGGCAACGTTGCCCAATTCGCCGACGATGTCGCCACCCTGATCACTGGTATGCAGGAATGCCGCGACAGTATGGCTCCTACCCACGCCGCCATTACCGCCACGCGCCAAGGGAGCACCGCCCATCATCGGAGCACCGCCCATACCCCCGGGCGCGACAGCAGCGTTGATTGGCTCCCCGGGGATCCTCGGCTCGATTTCTGGAAGCAGTGGGGCCAAGCGCGACTGGGCAGCAAGGACCGGCACCCCAGTACCGCTGTGGCCCCCGCCGCCACCCCCACCGTGGGCCGACGTATCGAGGCGATTACCGCCACCGGCGGGCTGCTGTGCGGCGCTGGCCAGCTGCGCACCCGGTCCCCCACCAGCCGAACCAAGGCCACTAGTGGCCGCGCTGATCCCCTCCATCGCCGGCATCGCCAGACCACTCGCCATGCCCAGCATCGGAGCCAACGAGCTCAGTCCCGATGCCCCACCCAGCGGAGCACCAAGCCCAGAGGCCGCAGCCGCGGCCGGAGCCGCAAACGCCGACACCGGACTCAGGGCCGAACCCGGAATCTGGGCCGCCAACCCTGAAGTGGCCAGCGGCGACGCTGGCACGGCCCCACCAGCCGAACCAACCTGCGGGGGGGAGGTCACCGCGACCGGAGCGCCGACCGCGTTGACATTCGCCTCTTGAGCCCCGAGCGTGCTCTGCAGCTGCGCCATCGCTGACGTGGCCTGGGTGACAGCTTGATTGGCCGCCGCAATGGCCGCTGCCCAGCCCCACGGAAAGATGATGTTGGGACCGATTGCCGCCAGCGTCGCCATGAACTGGTTGACGATCGCGACCAATTGGGCCTCGCCTTGCGCCACACTGGCCACAGCCGCCGACAGACTCGCGCTCAAACTATCTGCCTGGCTTGCTACTTCGCTGCCGTTGGCCAACACCGAGGCGGTCTTTGCTGCCGCCGACGACGCGGCAGCGCCCTGCCACACCCCGTCAAGGCCGCCTAAGGCATGCTGCACCGTCTGCCCCGCCGAACCCAAGGTCTGCGAAACCCCACCCAACATCGCCGTCGGGTTCAGACCACCAAACTGCCCCGAACCCAACATGCCCAACATCTCGACCACCGGCCCAATCAAGCCAAGTGGCAAAGCAGCCAGGCTCGACAAGCTCGACAAGCTCGAAAGCGCCGAATTGTCTCCTGGTGATACGGCATTGGGATTGTTGGGGTCATCCGGTGGCTGAGGATCCGCCGGCTGCGCTGCTTGCGGCGAGCCCGGTAGTCCTAGCCGCGAAAGAACCCTGTCCACAGGCTGATTCAGATATTCGGCGAGGTTCTGCTCACTCGCATCGAGGACCGACCCCGGATCAGCTGATGCAAATGCCATCAGAAACCAACGTCACAGGTGGTCGTCAGCAGCCGCAAATGAGGCGTTCGCAGCTTCGGTCGCCGCACCAATCGCCGCATGCGCCCGGCCCACCTGCATAGTGGCAGTCAGATTATTCTCCTGCGCCGACCCATAGGCCGCCAAGTAGCTCGCGCCGATCGGCCCCAACGCAGCGGCGGCTGCGGCTAGCATCGCCTCCGAATCGGCCGCACCAGCAGTCGAAATCATCTCTCCAGCAGCGCTGTTGGCGGCCGCAAAAGCTGCCAATGCCGACGGAACAACTGAAAGAACCACTTCGTGAACCTCCCATCCCCGAGCCGCGGGCCAGAACTGACCCCCATTCGCGCCGTGATGACAAGAAGATCTCTGCCACACACGAGTGCGTCTGGGTTCAATTCTGTGGTCGTCGACCGGACTATTGCTACGACGGGTGTCCTACCAACTAAGAGGCTGCAACTTACTTCGACGAGAGATTACAGCTCAGCGGCAGTGAGTGCGGATGATCGCCGCCTAAGATGTGAGGAGCCCCATCGAAAACCGCTTTCCTAATCCCAGATCTCACAATGGATTCCGCGCACAACGCGATGCTCATCTTCGTGCCCCCAAAAAATTCGGGCATCAGGATCGTTAAGCCACGACAGCACTCGGCAAGTCACGCTAGTAGTCGCCGCTTCGGCGGGTCTGGTCATGTGCAAGTTCAGGTATGTGGGCCGTCGATTCACGACCACCGCCTCGGTCGTCTTCATTGCCGCTGGGCGCACGCGCACCGGTCTCTGCCGCTGGAGGCCCGTCGGCCCATGCATCACCAGTCGCGCCAGCGCCAGCCGCCAGTCGTGCCCACCCGACCACCGAGTGTCACCGGTGGAAGACAACACCACTGGGCACGGCGTCCCGTGCCGACAGCGCCCAACGGTCATGCCTTTGCCGGATACAGGGTTCTGCACCGATCGGACTCAGAGGTGCTCGGTAAGCAGTATCTTGCGCAGCCCCACGGCTCCGAATGGGAAAACGTAGCCTCGTCAAACGAGACCGGCGAGCCGAATTCCGCGGCGGTGCCCAACCCGGGACCGGATCGTCGGGACTTGCAGCCACGTCGAAACCGCTGCTAGGCGCCGGCTGACGGGACTGAGCAGGTTAACCGACGATGCGTCCGGCGGCGCACCAACCGCAACACGTTCTACAGCGCGTCGCAGGTTCTCGTCGTTTGCGCGTCCTTCTGCATTCACCTACTCGCAATCTTTTTGGAGTTGCCTAAGGCAGGTTTCGAAAAGTCAACGAGATCACGACGCGCGCCAGGAGATAAGGGACCAATGACCACGAGCGAGGATCGACAGGTCGAACGGCGCGGCTTCATCCAGCGCCTCACCACACTGTGTGTCCGATACGTCGAACGCCTCATGCCCGACCCCTATCTGTTCGCCATCATCCTCACCCTCGTCGTGGTCGCGCTCGTGGCGCTGCTCGTCCGGGGCGCAACGCCCGCTGGTGTTCTCAAGGCGTGGTACGGCGGAGTGTGGGGGGCGCAGAACATCTACACCTTCGCGTTCCAGATGGTCCTCGTCCTTGTCACCGGCTACACCCTGGCCGAGGCGCCCATCTTGAAACGCGCCATCATTAAGATCGCAAGCAAGCCAACCAACCAGGTTCAAGGTGCCCTGCTGTGTTTTGGGGTCAGCACCGGTTTTTCCCTCTTGAACTGGGGACTGGGTCTGGTTGCGGGCGCGCTGGTCGCGCGCCAGGTCGCAAAACGGCTAAAGGGTGCGCATTTCGGCTACCTGATCGCGGCCGGGTTCATGGGCTACATCGTGTGGACACAGGGGATGTCGTCATCGATCGCGCTTGCCAACACCGATACGAGCAGCCCGATCAACGTGATTCACAAGCTGACCGGCATGACCGTGCCGTTGTCGCAGACGGTTTTCCAGCCCTACAACTGGCTCGCCGTGATTGCGGTGGTCGCCTTGCTCTCCATCGCCATCTGGCGCATGGCGCCCAATCAAAGCCTTGAAGCTGATCCGGCCGTCTTCGAGGACGAGCCCGAACCCGTCAAGCCCGACGGTGAGCGGACAACTGCTGAGTGGCTGGAAGGCCTGTGGATTCTTAATGTCCTTGTGTTTGCCGCGGGCATAACGTATTTCGTGCTGAGCGGCTTCGCGCTGAATATCTCGTCGATGATCATGTTGTTCACCATCACGAGTGCTTTGCTGCACCGCACGCCAATCCGCTTCATCCGGGCATTTTCCAACGCCGCAAAGGTGTCGGGTCCTTTGCTGCTGCAGTACCCGCTATACGGCGGGATCGTTGGCCTATTGGGTTACCTGCCAACCGGATCGGGCAAGGCGCTTCAGACGGTGCTCGCGGAGGCGCTGGTGCGCGGCGCAGATCAGTACACGCTGCCGTTCTTCACCTTCATCGGGTCGGTCCTGATCTCGTTGTTCGTACCTTCCGGCGGCGGACACTGGGCAGTGCAGGGTCCGATCGCCGTCGGCTCTGCGATGGCGATCGGGCAGCACTCGCCGGCTTACCTTGGGCTGATATCGATGTCGGTCGCGGTCGGCGAGGGAGTCGCGAACATGATTCAGCCGTTCTGGCTGTTGCCGGTGCTGGCGATCGCCAAGCTGAATGTGCGCCAGGTTATGGGCTTCACGGTGATTGCCTTCCTGATCGGGTTCGGGGTCGCCGGCGGTGCGGTCCTCATCGCGCCCCACGTGCTTTGAGATCGAGTAAGTAAATGACCCGTTGCTTGCCCACCGCACGCGTAACCGCCGCGTACCGCCGCATCGCCGAAGTCGACCGGCCAGAAATTTGGATCACATTGCGCGAACAGGCCGACGTGCTCATCGACGCCGACGTGGTCGAGCAACGGCTCGCCGCCGGAGAGAGCCTGCCACTGGCGGGAATGGTGATCGCCGTCAAGGACAACATCGACGTCGCCGGCCTCCCTACCACCGCGGGCTGCCCAGAGTTCGCCTACGCGCCAACAACCTCTGCCATCGCCGTAGACCGGCTCTGCGCCGCCGGTGCGGTCGTCCTCGGCAAGACGAACCTTGACCAATTCGGCACCGGCCTGACCGGTACCCGCAGTCCCTATGGCGCCGTGCGTAATTCGCGGCATCCACACCTCGTCGCCGGGGGCTCCAGTTCCGGCTCCGCCGTGGCCGTCGCGCTGGGCATCGCCGACATCGGCATCGGCACCGACACCGCAGGATCCGTTCGGGTCCCCGCGGCACTCAACGGAATCGTCGGAATCAAGCCCACACTCGGGATCATTCCTACCCATGGGGTGGTCCCCGCCTGCGCCGACTTCGACGCCGTCTCGGTGCTCGCGGCAGATCTGCACACGGCCGTCGTCGCGGCGGCCGTGATGGCCGGCCCAGACTCTCTCGATCCGCGCAGCCGTACCTGGCCCGCTGATGTTCGGCTCGGTGCACCCACTGCGCCCCGGATAGCGGTTCCCGAAGCCGCCAACCTCGCCGCGCTCAGCGATGCCTACCGGCACGCCTTCCAACAGACCGTGGCGCTGGCCACCGATGGCGGATTAACGGTCGAACCGGTCGATATCACCGTTCTGTTAGACGCGGCCTTGCTGCTCTACGACGGTGCTTTCGTCGCCGAACGCTATGCCGCGGTCGGTGAATTCCTGGACACCGCGCCAGCGGGCGCAGACCCCTTCGTGGCGTCAATCATCGCCGCGGGACGCGCGATCACCGGCCCTGCGTTCGCCGCTGATCTGGACGCGCTGGCGCGCGCACGGGCCGACGCCGCGGTCGTCCTCGAGGGGTTCGACGCGTTGTTGCTCCCGACCACCACCGAACACCCGTCATTGGCCGACTTACAGGCCGATCCCTATTCGATCAATCGCCGCATGGGCACGTACACCAATTTCGCCAACCTGCTCGACATGGCCGCGGTTGCCGTGCCCGGAGTCCCGACGCAGACCGGCACCCCATTCGGGGTGACGATCGTCGCGCGAACTTTCGGTGACCAAATCGCAGTGGACATCGCCACACGACTGAGCGGCACTACCCCCGCGCTGCTCGTCGAAGCCGGTTGCGAGCTAGCGGTATTCGGTGCCTACCGACGTGATCAACCACTGCACTTTCATCTCGAACAAGCCGGCGCACGCTATTCCCACGACATCAACACGATTGACGACCACCGGTTCGCGTCGGTCGACAACCCGGCCGCCAGCATCGACGGGGAATTGTTCCGCATCTCCGAAGCCGGCCTGGGCCGTCTACTGGCATCCCTGCCCGCGCCCGTGGGTCTGGCCGGTGTCGAACTCGAAAACGGCCGCACCGTCATCGGTTTGACAGCACCGATCACCGATGCGGGACGCATCAGCTGAGATGCGACGCCGCGGGGTTCAGCGCCGTTAGATAATAGAGCACTTACTCTGTTACAGTGGCCGCATGCCACGCCCGCGTATACATGATCCCGACGTCGTGCTCGACGCCGTCGAAGACTTGGTGGCGCAGTCGGGTCCAACCGCGGTGACCATCCGAGCGGTGAGCGCGGCGGTGGGTGTGTCCAACGGCGCGATATACCACACGTTTACGTCGCGGGCCGGGCTGATGGGCCAGGCCTGGCTGCGGGCGGGCCGACGCTTTTTGGCGCTGCAGACTTCGCTGGTCGACGAGGCGGTGGCCAATAACGACACGGGCGGCCCGATCGAGGCCGTAGTGGCCGCAGCCGACGCGGCGGCGGTGTTCGCCGAACGACATCCCGGCTCTTCCACGCTCGTGTTGCGCGTGCGTCGCGAGGAAGTGCTCGCCGATGATGTCCCCGAGGATGTTGCCGATGAGCTGAGAAGTCTCGACAGGCTTCTGGTCGCGTTGATGGTCCGGCTTGCCATCGCGGTGTGGGACCGCAAGGACACGGCAGCGGTGGACGCGATCACCAGCTGCGTCGTGGATCTGCCGACCGCGCTGCTGCTGCGCCGCGGCCGGCTTGGAAGCGGCACCGCACGCGCGCAACTGCACGCGGCCGTGCGCGCAGTGCTGGCGGTGAAACTCCCTGCGGCGCGGCAGCATCGCGGGTGACCAACCGTCAGACATACGAGTGAAACTCAAGGAGAAACAGATGCCAGTGAAATTGGACTACGCCGACAACATCGCCATCGTCCGCCTCGGCGAGGATGAGAACCGGTTCAGCCCAACCTTTCTCGATGACATCGATGATGCGCTCGACCAAGCCGTCTCGGATGGCGCCCAGGGACTGGTCACCACTGCCGGTGGAAAGTTCTACTCCAACGGGCTGGACTTGGAATGGCTCGGCGCCCACAGCGACCAGGGCCAGTGGTACATCAACCGAGTGCATCGGCTGTTGGCGCGCATGCTGACCCTGCCCATACCCACGGCGGCTGCCGTGGTGGGCCACGCGTTCGGCGCCGGAGCGATGCTGGCCGTCGCACACGACTTTCGTGTGATGCGCACCGACCGCGGGTACTTCTGTTTTCCCGAGGTGGACATCCGCATTCCGTTCACTCCCGGTATGGCAGCGCTCATCCAGTCGAAACTTACTCCCCGCGCCGCGATCGCCTCGATGACCACCGGGCGACGCTTCGGCGGCCCGGATGCCGAGCAATTCGGCATCGTCGACGTCAGCTGCCCCGAGGACGCGGTCACCGATACTGCCGTCGACATGCTGCGCCCGTTGCAGGGCAAGGATCCCGGCACGCTGGGCGCAATAAAGCAGTCCATGTTCGATCGGGCGGTCCACGCGCTGACGGATGACGAGAACAGGTCGCAATCATGACAGGTCCCATCACGCCCACCGCACCCAGCACCACGCTAAAGCTCTGGAACAGGCTGCACCGCTTACCTTTCGGCAATAAGATCTTCAGCCGGGCGGTCTGCTTCAAAGCGCCGTACTTTGCAAGCGTGCATCCCACCATCACCGCGTTGCAGCCCGGTCGCTGCGAAGTTCGTGCACCCAACCGTCGAGGTAGCCATAACCACTTGGGCACCTACCACGCGATCGCCTCCTGCAATCTCGCAGAATTGGCTGCCGGGATGATGACTGAGGTCACCGTCCCGGCCACCCACCGCTGGATCCCGGTGGGGATGACCGTCGAATATCTGGCCAAGGCCGAAACCGATATGCGGGCGATCGCGACGGTTGATTCCATGCCGGAACTCGGCGATGAAGCCACCACGCTGATCGTGCCGGTGCGTGTCACCACTGCTGACGAAACCTTGGCGGTGCGGGCGGAAATAACCATGCATATCTCGCCGCGCCCGGCGCGGCGCGCCTAGTTCTGCGCGTCAAGCTCAGGTGATTTCCACCCATGGACATTGCGTCCGTTCCTGTATGGTCAGCGATGTCTGCCGGCGCAAGGGAACAGAGGGCATTCGATGGCAAACAGGCTCCCCGACAACGCCTTCACGTCCCCACACGTATTGGATCCCGGCCTTCGTAAGGTGGCTCGATTCGTACCCCGCGGATACGCCTTGCATCGGGGTCTGAAGCTCCAGCGCGCGCTCCATAAACTGATGGGCAATGCGGGACGCCTCCGCACCGTGCCCGTTGTCACCGTCAACCAGCATGTCAGCGTCCGCCTGCATCGTCCGGCCGGACTTCCCGACCGCGCGCCCGCACTGCTGTGGATCCACGGCGGCGCCACCATCATGGGTCATGCCGCCCAGGACGATAAGTACCTGCGCAAGCTGTCTGAGCGCACCGGTTTCGCGATCGCGGCGGTGGAATACCGGTTGGCTCCCGAACACCCGTACCCGATACCGCTCGAAGACTGTTACGCCGCCCTGCTGTGGCTGGCGCGCCAGCCATGGGTGGATCCGGATCGAGTCGCCGTCGGCGGGGCCAGCGCCGGTGGGCATTTCGCGGCTGCGGTGGCACAGCGGGCGCGCGATCGCAACGACGTCGAAATCGCGTTTCAGATGCTGGTCTACCCGATGCTCGACGATCGCACCGGCGCCAGGCACGACGGTCCCCGGCGCATCATGTGGACCGAATCCGACAACCAACTGGCCTGGCGGTGGTACCTCAACGGCGCCGACCCCAACGAGGCGGCGCCGGCGCGTCGCAAGGATTTGTCGGGTTTGCCGCCCGCCTGGATCGGCGTGGGGACGCTGGACCTGTTTTATCAGGAGAGCTTGGAGTACGCGCGACGCCTGCGCGAGGCGGGTGTGCCGGTCCAGGAGGAAATCGTTTCGGGAGCATTTCACGCGTTCGACCAGATCGCGGACAAGGCGCCGATATCGACGAAGTTCTTCGAAAGCCAATGCGAATATTTGCGGGGAGCGCTTACCCCTAGCGGATAACCGCCATCCACCCGGCGTCCCCTTGGCCACGCATATGCGGATCAGTATGTTTCAGAACGGCTTCCGCTGCGGCATGCATCGCCCCCGGTAAACGGGCAGCATCGCGCGCTCAGTCGGGTCGGCTTTGCTGACGGAGGTTGGGCAGCGCCGAACATGGCGCCTTCTGACTGCAAAGTGTGCACAACGTGCAACTATATGAGTATGGCCAATCCCGTGGGGCTACGCGAGCGCCGTCGCCGACAGACAAGCGCCGACATCCGTGACGCCGCAGTGCGCCTTACCCTGGAACGCGGATTCGACAAGGTCACCGTCGACGAGATCTGCGCCGAAGCGGGGATCGCCACGCGCACCTTCTTCAACTACTTCCCCAACAAAGAGTCCGCGATCGCCTACGGACCTTCGGACATACCGCCCGAGTTGGTAGCGGACTTCGTTGCCGCCGGACCCGCCCCCTATCCGGTGGTACTGGCCGAGCTGATCACCCTCGCGGCCCACCATCTGCGCGACGTGCCACCGCGCCGCGAGCATGCCGCCCACATGCTCGAACTCGCCAAGACGTCGCCGGCGGTGTTGGCGGCGTTCCTCGCCGATCTGGAGAGATTCCAGAACCAGTTGACCGACATCATCGTGCGTCGCCAGGCGATGCGCCCCGATGACGAGATGGCCGCGCTGATTTCGAAGTTGGCGCTGACAGCGGTGCGCTCCGGCATCGAGAAGTGGGCCAGCGGTGAGCCACATGAAACCGACGACACGCCCATGCCCTATGTTGAGCGTGCCGCGGCGCTGGTGAACAGCATCTTCACAAAGTGATCCGAAACACCAGTTGCAAATGTTGCATGCACTGCAAGATATGCACATCATGTACTATGCGCAGGTGGCGGTGCTCGGGGACGCTTCAGGAACAAGGCGAACTGAGCATCGATACCGGGGACGTCGGCCGGGGTGGGCTGCCAACTATCGCGGTGTCTGACGCTCGAGCGCGCGCGAACCGTAGCAATCGACGTAACTCGTTGTTGAGCAAGGCGACTTGTGGGCACTCACCCGCCCACCACCTCCCCTCGCGCAAACGCTGATCCACGTCACGACCGCGTGACGAGGAAAGGACCACCTAGGTGCAGATATCGAGACTGGTGCGCAACGCCTGGCTGCCGCTGTTGATCGTGGCGGTCCTGGTGGTCGGCGGCTTTGCCGTGTTTCGGGTCAAGTCGTTCTTTGGCGCTCACGACACCGGCATCATGACGAGTCCACGGCTCGACGATTCCAAGCCGTTCAAGCCCAAGGTGGTCAAATACGAAGTCTTCGGCTCGGCTAACCAGGCGAACGTGAACTACTTGGATTTGTCGGCCGACCCGAAGCGGGTCGACGGCGCGCCACTGCCATGGACTCTGGTTCTCAGCACCACCGCCCCCTCGGTCTTCCCGAATCTTTCGGCACAGAGCGACGGCAATTCCCTTGGTTGCCGCATCACCATCGATGACGAAGTCAAGGCCGAGAACATCACCCACGGCGTGCACGCCCTGACCTTCTGCTTGGTGAAATCCGCATGAGCACAACAGTCGACGACACCCGCACCGACGCCATCCCGGTCGTCAAAGAGCCCGTGCATGACAAGATCCCCCGGATCATCCGCACATTAGCCGTGCCGATCATTCTGGGCTGGATCGCGCTCATCGCCGTGCTCAACGTCGTCGTCCCACAGCTGGACGAGGTCGGCAAGATGCGCTCGGTGTCGATGGCACCGGACGATGCGCAATCGGTGGTTGCGACCAAGCGTATGGGCGCGATATTCAACGAATACAAGTCCAACAGCTCGGTGATGATCGTGCTCGAGGGCCAAAATCCGCTGGGTGCTGACGCGCACGCCTACTACGACCAGATCGTCAAAAAGCTCGACGCCGACACCAAACACGTTGAGCACGTGCAGGATATGTGGAGTGATCCACTGACCGGGGCGGGCGCGCAGAGCAACGACGGCAAAGCCGCCTACGTCCAGGTCTACCTCGCGGGTAACCAGGGCGAAGCCCTGGCCAACGAATCGGTGGAATCCGTTCAGAGCATTGTCAAGAGCGTGCCTCCACCGAAAGGGATAAAGGCTTACGTCACCGGGCCAGCGGCGCTGTCGGCGGACCAGCATGAGGCCGGCGACCGCAGCCTGCAGCTGATTACATTGGCCACATTCACCGTGATCATCGGCATGCTGCTGTTGGTCTACCGCTCGGTCATCACCGTGCTGCTGACGCTGGTGATGGTGGTGCTCGAGCTATCGGCCGCGCGTGGCATGGTCGCTTTCCTGGGCTACTTCAAGCTCATTGGCCTTTCGACGTTCGCCACCAACCTGTTGGTCACGTTGGGAATCGCGGCCGCCACCGACTACGCGATCTTCTTGATAGGCCGATATCAGGAAGCCCGGGCCACCGGCGAATCCCGAGAAGAGGCCTACTACACCATGTACAAGGGCACTGCCCATGTGGTGCTCGGGTCCGGTCTGACCATCGCCGGCGCGACGTTCTGCCTGCACTTCACCAACCTGCCGTACTTCCAGACGCTGGGTATTCCGCTGGCCATCGGCATGGTGGTCGTGGTCGCGGCGGCATTGACCCTGGGTGCCGCGGTCATCTCGGTGGCCACGCGGTTCGGCAAAACCTTGGAACCCAAACGCACCCAACGCACTCGCGGGTGGCGCAAGATCGGTGCACTCGTTGTCCGCTGGCCCGGCCCGATCCTGGTCATGACGATCGGGGTGGCACTGGTCGGCTTGCTGACCCTGCCCGGCTACCGCACCAATTACAACGACCGCAACTACCTGCCCGCGGACCTGCCCGCCAACGAGGGGTACGCGGCCGCCGACCGGCACTTCTCCCAGGCGCGGATGAATCCCGAAGTGCTGATGATCGAAAGCGATCACGATCTGCGCAATTCGGCGGACTTTTTGGTCATCGACAAAATCGCCAAGACGATCTTCAAGGTCCCAGGCATCGGGCGCGTGCAGGCCATCACCCGCCCGCAGGGCACGCCGATCGAGCACACCTCGATCCCGTTCCAGATCAGCATGCAGGGCGTCACCCAGCAGATGAACCAGAAATACCAAGAAGATCAGATGGCCGACATGCTGCATCAGGCCGACATGATGCAAACCACCATCGACAGCATGGAAAAGATGTCCAGCATCACCGTGCAGATGTCCAACGACATGCACATGATGGTCAAAAAGATGCACGACATGACCATCGACATCAACGAATTACGCGACCACATGGCGGATTTCGAGGACTTCTTCCGGCCGATCCGCAGCTACTTATACTGGGAAAAGCACTGCTATGACATCCCGGTGTGCTGGTCGCTTCGCTCCGTCTTCGACGGCCTCGACGGTATTGACACGATGACCGACGACATTCAGAGCCTGCTGCCCATCATGGATCATCTAGACACCCTGATGCCGCAGATGGTCGCGCTCATGCCCTCCATGATCCAAAACATGAAGGCCATGAAAACAACGATGCTGACCATGTATTCGACCCAGAAGGGTCTGCAGGATCAGCAGAAGCAAGCCCAGGAGAACTCCAACGCGATGGGCAAGGCGTTCGACGCCTCTAAGAACGACGACTCGTTCTACCTGCCGCCGGAGACGTTCAACAACAAAGAGTTCAAAAAGGGCATGAAGAACTTCATCTCCCCCGACGGCCACGCCGTGCGCTTCATCATCAGCCACGACGGCGATCCGATGTCGGCGGAAGGCATTTCACACATCCCTGCCATCAAGAAAGCCGCCTACGAAGCACTCAAGGGCACCCCGCTGGAGGGCTCGAAGATCTATCTCGGCGGCACCGCGTCGATTTACAAAGACCTCGGCGACGGCAACAAATATGACCTGCTGATCGCCGGAATCGCCTCACTGTGCCTGATTTTCATCATCATGCTGCTCATCACCCGAGGCGTGGTGGCATCCGCGGTCATCGTGGGCACCGTCCTGCTCTCGCTGGGCGCCTCGTTCGGCCTGTCGGTGCTGATCTGGCAACACCTCATCGGCATCGAACTGCACTGGATGGTGCTGGCGATGTCGGTCATCATCCTGCTGGCCGTCGGCGCCGACTACAACCTGCTCCTGGTGGCCAGGTTCAAAGAGGAGATCCACGCCGGCCTGAACACCGGCATCATCCGCTCGATGGGCGGCACCGGCTCGGTGGTGACCTCGGCAGGCCTGGTGTTCGCCTTCACGATGATGACAATGGCGGTCAGCGAATTGACCGTCATCGGCCAAGTCGGCACCACCATCGGTCTCGGTCTGCTCTTCGACACCCTGATCGTGCGGTCGCTGATGACACCGTCGATTGCCGCGCTGCTCGGCAAATGGTTCTGGTGGCCACAACGCGTCCGGCAACGCCCGGTCCCGGCACCTTGGCCCAAACCGGCCAAGGAAGCCGAATCGCTAACCGCCGCTAGGTAACCCAGTCCGGCTGTTCGTCGGTCTGAACGGTGGAGAAGTCCTTGTGTCCCAGGCCGGCGGTGGTGCCGCCGTCGACGACGAACTCCGAACCGGTGGAGTAGCTGGACTCATCGCTGGCCAGATAGACCACGAGGTTGGAGACTTCCTTGGGTTCGGCGGCCCGGCCCAACGCGCTCTGGAAGATGTCTTCGGGGACCCATTCGGTCATCGGAGTCTTGATGAGACCGGGATGAATCGAGTTGACTCGAATTCCGCTGGGCCCCAGTTCGAGTGCGGCCGACTTGGTCAGTCCCCGGACGGCGAATTTCGTTGCGGTGTAGCCGTGGCAAGCGATGGTGCCGGCCATGCCTTCGATCGACGAGATGTTGATGATCGATCCCCGGCCCGCTTCCTTCATCGGCTTCACCACAGCGCGGATACCGAGAAAGACGCCGGTCAAATTGATGTCGAGGATCCGCTGCCACTCCGAGAGCGCGTAGTCCTCCAAGGTGCCGATGTTGATGATGCCGGCGTTGTTGACCAAGACGTCGATGCGGCCGAACTCGTTGAGGGCGGTCGCTACCGCGGCATCCCAATCTTCCGGCTTCGTCACGTCGAGGTGCAGATAACGGACGGTGTCGCCGACCTCGGCCGCCACCGCCTTGCCTTCGTCGTCGAGGATGTCACCGAAGACCACCTTGGCTCCCTCGGCGACCAGCGATCGCACGTGCGATGCGCCCATCCCCCGAGCTCCGCCGCTGACGAGGGCGACCTTCCCGGCCAACCGTTCTGCCACTGCGTTTCTCCTGTCGTGTCGGTGCGCCACAACGATCCGCGTTAGTCGAGCATGCAGGCATGGCGCATATCGGCACCATACAGATACGCCGTGATGTATGACCAGGGTCAGGTCAAGAGCGTGCGCACGCCCCTCAGCCGGCCGCCCACTCTTTGGCGCGCTCCAGCTCGTCGAGGCCGAACACCGCGAGCTCGCCCGGGACCATCCACGACAGCGCGTGCAGGGTATGGGCCACCCACTCCTTGTCCGACACGACCGCGATTCGCTTGAAAGCCGAATGATGCGGCAGGACAGTGCCCAAGCCCAGCTTGAGGTCTTCGACCAAACCACCACGCCCGAAGCCCTCGTAGTCGGATGCGATGACCTCGACGATTCTTATTTCACCGGCCTTCAGCGCTTCCCCAAGGGCGGGCTTGATCTCGCGCAGTTCATCACCTCGCAGCCGGCCCGACACGCGGATTCCAGTCACGCCGTCCGGCATGTCCGACAGCACCTCGATCATCGAATTCTCCTTCCTCGCGCGCTTTTGAGCTTGTATGCGAGGCCGACGACTGGCTAGTGCCGTAAGTCACCAGCCCGGCATACCAAGTCGCGCCGGCTCGGACGGCTTAGCCGACGATGTCGAACACGGCCGCGGCGGAGGTGACCGCCTTATCGGCGTTTCCCTCGTCATGTAGCAGCATGCGCACGCCGACGCGGCCGGGTCCGCCCGGATGCGCGGTGCCCTCCACCCGGAAGGGCCCCACCTTGCCGCGCGACATGAACATCACATGCCAACTGACCACCTGCAGCTTCTTGGTCCCGGCGACCTGAGCGGCGAGATCGATCGCCGCGGTCTCGAGGACCACGTGCTGTGGTCCGATGTGCAGCGCGGCATCCGGCGACGCGAGTTCGGTGCTCAGCTCGGGCAGGATCCAGTGGCCGTCGCCGCGCAGGCTGGCACCGAAGGCCTGCCACAGCGGAGGCAGGTCCGGCGAGTCCTCGACCACTAGCTCGGTGCCCGAAACATCCATCCTGTCAAGGCCTTCCGGCGGAATACCGATAATGGCGCCCTGCCCCTCGTTGAAGGCGATGACGCGGTCGGGGTTGTCGGCGTCGACGATCGTGCAGCGACCGTAACCCATGGTGCGCCCCTGGTGCACAATGCCCGACCCGACGATCTCGATCCTGGCGACGTCGTAACCGGGGTCGACTATCTGCACCGACGCGATAACCGGATTCGGTACGGCAACCATATCGGTCTGGCAGCCCTCCGGGGAGGAAATGGCCAACGGCGCCACCATGATTCCGCCCGCTTCGTTGCGCATATCGCGACGGATGGTGACGGTGTCGTCGCTCTCCCCGAGGTTCATCGCCGAGTGTTTGCGACCGATGTAGCGGTAGCTGAGCAGGCCGGTCCAGCGCCGGTACAGTTCGTCGCGGTAGGCGTCGGAGTCGCCCGCCAGCTCGCGGATGTCGCGAAGTCGGTCGCTCAATGCCGTTCGCCCCCCGTGCTTTTGCCCCGTCTCACCTGGTTGAACGGCACACCGCGGTCGTCGGCGCGCTCACGGGGGAAGTTCAGCACCCGCTCACCGATCACATTGCGCGCCATCTCGGTGGTACCGCCGCCGATGCTTGCAGTCTGACGGCCCAGATAGCGCGTTCCGATGTCAAGCAGTCCGCGTTCGTCGTCGACGACGCCCGCCGGGCCCGCCACGGCCAGCGCGGTGTCGGTTTCGACATCGTGCACCTCTGCCATGTAGAGCCGGATGATCGAACCCGCTGCGGGCGGCAGGGATCCGCTGGCCACGGCGTGGAAGACGTGCTCACTGAGTTGTCCATGCACGGCGCGGTGCACCAGCGCCCGGCCAACCACTTCCTGAAGTCGTTGATTGCCAGCCTGATTCGTCTTTTCCAGCAGCGACACCAGGTCGACGGAAACGTCGTGCGCCTCAGCGATTCCCGGTCCGCTGGTGTACTCGGACCCGTCGCCCATGGTGCGCCGCTCGTGGTAGAGCTGCCGCGATGCGACGTCCCAGCCCTTGCCCGGTTCCCCGACGACAGCGTCGTCGCCCACGTCGACGTCGTCGAAGAACTCTTCACAGAATTCAATGGAGCCGTTGACCTGCTGGATACGGCTGATGGTGACACCGGGGTGGGCAAGCGGCACCAGGAACATCGTCAGCCCATCGTGTTTGGGCACGTTCCAGTTGGTCCGCGCCAGACACAGGCCGTAGTCGGCGGCAAAAGCCCACGTGCTCCAAGTCTTGGCGCCGTTGATGATCCACCGTCCGTCCCGGCGTTCGGCACGGGTGATGACGCCCGCCAGATCCGATCCACCATTGGGCTCGGACAGCAGCTGCACCAAGACTTCCTCGCCACGCAGCGCCGCAGAAATGTGTTGGCGCTTTTGATCCTCGGTGCCCATGTCGAGAATCGTCGCGCAGCAGATGGCGAAGGACGGCACGTTGAGCAGAAGCGGAGTCTCGTACGCGTGGGACTCGATGTCGAACGCCTTCTTGTATTCGTAGCTCAGCCCCAGTCCGCCATACTCGCGCGGGAAGCAGATCCCGGCGAATCCACCCTCCCACAGCAGCTTTTGCAGTTCTCGAGCCCGGTGCCACGACGACAGCTCATCGCGTTCCAGCAGCGCCGCCTTGGCCGGATCCAGTGGTGGCATATTCGCGGCCAGCCACGCCCTGGCCCGGCTCCGAAATTCCTCGACCGATTCCGACGTCACCGGATGGCCTCTCATTCGAGCGTCGACCTTGTGCTGGGCGACTGTACAGCACCGCCTGTCCGGTGTATAGGTCGGCGCCTAGGAACTGTTGAGATCGACCGCGGCGCGAATGAGCGCCTTCTCGTCGATCGGGTCGCCCTCGTGGAAATCGATTGCGCGTCGGGTGTTGCCGTCCAGGCTGGAGTTGAACAGACTCGCGGGATCCTGCAGCGACGCACCCTTGGAAAAGGTCATCTTCACGACGTTCTTATAGGTCTCGCCGGTGCAGATCATCCCGTCGCGGTACCACACCGGAACGCCCCGCCACTTCCACTCCTCGACCACGTCGGGGACCGCCTGCTTGATCAGTTGCCTGATCCGAGCGAGCGTCTCCCCGCGCCAATCTCCCAACTCCCCAATCCTGGCGTCGATCAGTTCGGCGGGAGACTTGGCTGCGGCGCCGCCGTTAGGGTTGGCCATCGTGGCTCGCTTTCAGTGATGTTGTCGCTCGCCGGACCGTACCTCACCGGATCGTGAGCGCCGGCCCGCCCGCATCGATCATCGCGGCATCGTGTACGCACGCGGATCGTCGCCATGGCTTGCCCCGCCGCGATGGTGCTGCATGGTCATCGGTGCGCGCTGGCGTTCGACACGGCATTGCCGAGCTACGACCCTGGTTTCCCCACCCCGTCGGGTCCCCACCAGAAGGCGGGCCGCCGAGCGCGACGGACGCTCGCCCACGGCGGCGGTCAACGGTGAGGTGCGGCGCGTCGCGGCGCCGGCCTGATCAGTGTTGAGAGGGAATACCCACCCGTCGAGGTGAGGGCCGGCTCACGGCAGGAGATGCTCGGCTGATCCCAGTTTCGGTCCGAGGATGACACTATGCGCAGGGGTTTGAGGACCACGCATTCCCTCGCGAACCTCAGCAATGGCCTGCGGCTACTGAAATATATTTGGGTGCTTCGTTTTCGATCAGCCGACGCAGGGCCGCCACTCGGCTTGACGACGGCGCGGGTGGTGCGTTGAGAGATGCCACCAGTCCGGTGACGACCCCACCAAGGTGCTGAGAGATTACGCCGGCGAGATCCTAGTTTGTTGTACCCCAACATATCTCGATACAGGCAATATCGATATCCGTTGCGCTACAAGGAATACCCGCCCCTGCGACCCAGGCGCCCGGTGCCCGATGCCCGCCGCGAGAGAGCGGCGCTCGAACTCAGCAGCCGGTTGATAGCTGCACCTCCCGCCATCCGGGCTAATGCCCGCCTAGGACATGTCGCGGCAACCCGTCCACGCGGCCAGCAAATTAGGTACGGAAAGCAATCTGGCAACGATATTGGTTTTGCTGCCCGCTGGGAGCTGGCCAAGTTCCGGGAACTGACGAGCTTTTGCATCGCTGCCCGTCCGAATGTACGAGGTCAGAGACGGCTGCAGCTTGACTAGCGCGTTCTTGTGTCGCAACTTACTCTCGGGTAGTGTCCGACGGCGTCCGGCGCGATGCCCACCGGAACGGCTCTCTAGCAACGGAGGTGCCAGGCAGCTTGCCTCGTAATCCCATCTCACCGACGCGTCGTCGACTCAGCTATGAGCCGACCGTGCCCCGCGTTCAGCCGGGCCTCGTCCCACGCTCCCTGACCGACGGGTAGCCATTCCGGGAACGACACATGACGGGTACCTGACGCGATTCTTTCGCACTGCCAATCATGGCGTGTGCATGACGGCACTTGCGCCGCAAAGCGCGGCTTTGCGGCTTTCATCCGAGATATTCACGCGAGGACTCATCGACGAGACCTCAACAGCTTCAGACAGCGAGGCATACAGACGTGGTAGAAGTCGCGATTGTTGGTATGGGATGCCGATTCCCGGGTGGGGTGGCGAGCCCCGAGCAGTTCTGGCAGTTTCTGGTCAACAAGGGCGACGGCATTGTTCCGGTTCCCGCCGACCGCTGGCGCATCGAGGATTACTACGACCCGGACCCCGACGCTCCCGGCCGGATGTATACCAAACACGGTGGCTTCCTGACGGAATCACTGTGGGACTTCGATCCCGATTTCTTCGGTATCAGCGCCCGTGAAGCGTCCGTCATGGATCCACAACAACGGCTGTTGCTCGAAGTGGCTTGGGAAGCCCTCGACGATGCGGGGCTGGCCGGCCGCGTAGCCGGCCGTCCGGTCGGTGTCTATGTCGGCGGCTTCACCAACGACAGCGCGATGTCGCGCGCTACGCAGAACGCGCGCCCTTATATCGGCACTCACACTCCCACCAGCTCGGCGTTCACCCTGCTGTCCAACCGCATATCGTTTGCCCTCGACCTGCTCGGGCCGAGCATGACTATCGACACTGCCTGCTCGTCTTCCCTTGTGGCCCTGCATGAGGCAACGCAGGCGATCGCCCGCGGCGAGTGCGAAATGGCCCTGGTCGGTGGCGTCAACGCGATGTTGCAGCCGGAAACGTTCATCTCAATGTGTAAGGGGCGCTTCCTGGCGCAGGATGGCCGATCGAAGAGCTTCGACGCGTCGGCCGACGGATACGGCCGCGGCGAGGGCGCCGGCGTTGTGCTGCTTCGCCCCCTGACGGATGCTACGGAAAGCCGCGACCGCATCTATGCGGTGGTGCGCGGAACCGGGGCAAACCAAGACGGTCGCACCATCGCCATCACCGTGCCCAATCCCGAATCCCAGGAAAGACTCGCCACCCGTGTTGCCGCCGAGGCAGGGATCGCTCCTGCGGCCATCGGCTACGTCGAAGCCCACGGCACCGGGACTGCGGTCGGCGATCCGCTGGAAATGGAGGCGCTGGGCAACGCGTACGGATGCGTCGAGAACCGCGCCGCCGATCTCCTCGTGGGTTCGGTCAAAGCGGCGATCGGCCACACCGAGGCTGCGGCCGGAATCGCCGGGGTGATCAAAGCCGCGCTGAGCGTCTATCACCGGACCATCACCGGCCAAGCGTGGCTGGAAACACTCAACCCCAATATTCCGTTCGCAGACTTGCGACTTCGCGTGCCAACCGAATGCGAGCCATTTCCCGGCGGCTACGACAAAGCGATCGTCGCGGTCAATTCGTTCGGCTACGGCGGAACCAATGCGCACGCCATCCTCGAGGAGGCGCCGAAGCCCGATGTTGCCCAAGAGCGAAGCACCAGACCGCTGCAGTTGCTGCCGGTATCCGGCCGGACCGAACCGGCCGCGCGGGCGGTAGCCGCGGGGATGGCAGAGGCCGTGGCAACCGACATGGACCTTGATCTGCTCACTGAGGCCGCGTGGACGCGGCGGGCGCACCACCTGACCCGGAAGGCATTTGCCTTCACGGACCGCGAAGATTTGCTCAACCAGCTGCGCGAGTTCGCCGGCGGGCAGGGCCGCGCGGAGCCACGCGTGACCGGCGCGGACGGGCAGCGCCCCGTTTTTGTTTTCAGCGGAATGGGACCGCAATGGTGGGCGATGGGTCGCGGCTTGCTGTCGTCAGAGGGACCATTTTCACGGGTCGCGCGGGAAATAGATGAGGCATTTCAACCGATCTCGGGCTGGTCGATCATCGACGAGCTGCTTCGCGACGAATCGGAATCCCGGATAACGCAGACGCAGTTCGCTCAACCGGCGAACTTCCTCGTGCAGGTCGGGCTGGTCGCCGAACTCGCCGCGGCCGGAGTGCAGCCAAGCGCCGTCGTCGGCCACAGCGTCGGCGAGGTCTCCGCGGCATACGTTTCCGGCGCGTTGAGCCTGCATGATGCCCTGGCGGTGAGCTACCACCGCGCCCGCCTGCAGGCGACCACCGAAGGAACCGGCGGCATGCTCGCCGTCGGACTGTCCGAATCGGAAATAGCCAAATGGCTCCCCGACGACGGCAGCCTGTCGATCGCCGCGATCAACAGTCACACGGCGGTGACCCTCGCCGGGCCGCATGCGGCCCTGGATACCCTCGATCAAAGCCTGCAACACGCAGGAGTATTCGCCCGGAAATTACGGGTGCAGGTCCCCTATCACAGTCACCTGATGGATCCCATTCTCGCCGAGATCACCTCGGAATTGGCAGCGCTCAACCCGAAGGCTCCCGCACTGGCGCTCTATTCCACCGTCACCGCGGCTCGCGTGACGGACGCCAGTTGGGGCGGCAATTACTGGCGCGACAATGTCAGACAGCCGGTTCGTTTCGCCGACACCGTCAATACCATGATCTTCGAGGGCCGGTCGATCTTCTTAGAAGTCGGCCCACATCCGGTCCTATCGGGCAACATCCGCGAAATATTATTGCGGGCCGGCAAAGTCGGTGCGGCGATGCCGACCCTGAGCCGGGACAAGGACGATACGCACAGTGTGATGGAAGCACTCGCGGGGCTCTATGCGGCGGGTGCGCTGGACACCTCTCGTTGCCCTGGTCTGACGGCCCCGACCGACCAGACGCAGGTGGCGACACCGCACGTGGTATTGCCGCGCTATCCCTGGCAGCGGCAGCGCCTGTGGACCGAGCCCGAAACAATCCGCCGGCAGCGGCTCGGCAGTCCCGACGAGTACCCGCTGCTGGGTGCCCGCACGGAGGCTGCCGTCGACGAATGGCAGCTGGAGCTCTCGATCGAGCGGCTGCCGTGGCTCGCCGACCATGTCGTCGACGGTGTCGTCGTCCTGCCGGGCGCCGCCTACCTCGACGCCGCACTCAGCGCCGCGGCGGCACGCACCGGACGCCAGGATTTGGCGTTGGAATCCATACAGTTTCGGTCACCCCTGGTCATCGCCAAACATGCGGTCCCGGTAGTCCAGTTCACCGTGGAACCGACCACCCGCCGGTTCACGATCCGGTCGCGCAACGTCGACGCCGACCTGTGGACGGTCAACTGCACCGGGAGACTGGTCGAGGCGCCCGTTGACGCCGTCAAGGTCGACGTCAGCGTGCTCAGCAATGCCCTGCCGGTCGACGGCGCCGACCTGTATGACGCACTGGCTGCGCGCGGGCTCGTATACGGACCCGCGTTCCGTTGCATTGTGCGCGCGCAGCTTGGCAGCGCGGCCGTGCGTGCCGACCTGGAGATCTCGCACCTGGACGACCTGGGACACGTCGCTCATCCAGCGGCCGTCGATGCCGCACTGCAGTGCGTCGCGCTGCTTGCCGGCTCCGGTACCGATGGTGCGCTCATTCCCTCGGCGGTGGGCACTGTTCGGCGTTACGCGTCCATCCAGGCCGATGCTGTCGTCCTTGTTCGACGACAAGACGACTCCGGGCTGGTCGACATCGTCATCGCGGACCAAACCGGTTCGGTCGCCATGGAATTGGGCTCCGTCGAGTTCAAGCCGGTCACCCCGCCCGCGTCGGTCACCGACCAGCTGGACCGGTTGTTCTACGAGCCGGTGTGGGAACTCGCCGACGATCGTGACCTGGCCGATGCCGCCAGGGAAGCCGCCACAGCGACGTCGGTTGTGGTCTGCCTGGGTGACAAAGTGTCGCGCCGGGTTCGGGCGATCGCGGCCGAGTGTGGAAACTCCACCCTCGTCGACGTGCACGATCCGGCAGATTCCGGCGCCGAGGGACGTATTCGCGACGCCTTGCTGACGGCAATGTCCTCGGCGGGCGATGACGGCGTCCGCCTGCTAGTGATCGCCTCCCCTGAGTGGACTGCGGACGAGAACACCTATGGCCTGGTAGCCATCGCGCGGGCAGCCCAGTTGGCCGCGACCGCAACGAATGTCGCGGACTCCGAGGACCAACCGCGACTGCTGCGCGGCGTCGTGGTGACCGAGAACGCATTCTGCCTTCCGGGCGATGTCGAAGGCGCCGCCATGTCCGTCGCGCCACTGGTCGGGGCGCGACGGTCGCTGGCCAACGAACAACCCAGCCTGCAGTGGCGCCTCGTCGACGTCGGGGCCGGTGTCGGCGATGACCAAGTCTCGGCAGAACTGGTCACGTCGGGGGTCTTCGCCTCCGACATCGCCGACGAGGTCGCACTGCGCCACGGGGCTCGATGGGTAATTCGGCTGCGCGCAAATCTTTCCGAACATCTTGCCGCGCGCAACGAGGCACGTCCCCTGTCCGATCCGGAGACATCGTTCATGGTCGAAGTCCCCGCCAGCAAGATGCTTTCCGATCTCGCACTTCGCGAGGTTGACCGCGTCGAACCCGGGCCCGGACAGGTCGAGGTCCGAATGGACGCGGTCAGCGTCAACTACAAGGACCCGTTGAAGGTGATCGGGCTGCTCACCGACAAGGAGCTTGCGGGAACATATTTCGGTAAGGCACTCGGATTGGAGGGTGGCGGCACGGTCGTCCGTGTCGGCCCCGGAGTCACCGATATCGCCCCCGGAGACAAGCTGGGCGTCGGAGCGCGCGGGATGATGCGCCGCTACATCACCATCGAGCCGGAGGCCGGCAACACCACCCGGGTGGTCCAAACCTGGATCGCCGAACAATGCTGTTCCACGTTGCCCTTCTTCTGCGCCCAGTACGGGCTGGTCGACCTCGCCAACACGCAAGCGGATGAGACCGTTCTCATTCATGGAGCCGCGGGAGGCATGGGTCTGGCGGCGATCCAGATCGCGAAGGACCTCGGCGCGCGGGTGATCGCCACCGCCAGCACCGAAGAGCGCCGCGCGGCAACGCTCGCCGCCGGGGCGGATCACGCGATCGGTTCTCGGTCGGTGAACTTCGTCGACGAAGTCATGCAGCTGACCGATGGCCGCGGCGTCGACGTGGTCTACACCTCGGCGCCCGGCGAGATCGGCGCGCAGAACTTCCGCGTGGCTGCGGAGTTCGGGCGCATCGTCGACATCGGAAAGGCCGACATCTATGGCGGCGGCACACTGGATCTCGCACCGTTCGACCGCAACCTGTCCTATTTCGCCGTCGACATGGATCGCATGCTCAGATACAAACCGGCCGTGGTGCGCTCGTTGACGCGGCAGGCAATCCACCGCCTGTCCGACGGCCACTTCAACTACCTGCCCTACACCAGCTATCCGGTGAGCAGGCTGGCCGAAGCCTTCGAAACGGTCGCGCGATCGCGACACGTCGGCCGTGTCGTTCTCAACTTCGAAGAGCCCGAGCCGATGGTGCGTCCGCGGATCCCTTCGTTCCGAATTGCACCGGACGCCAACTACCTTGTGACGGGCGGCTTTGGCGCCTTCGGTCTGGCTACGGCGAAGTGGCTCGTCGCGGAGGGCGCGCGCCATCTCGTACTGCTCGGCCGCAGGGGCCCGGCGACCGACGTCGCCCGCAGCCACATCAGCGAGTTCGAACAGGCGGGTGTGGACGTCGTCATCGAGACAGTCGACGTCGCCGACTACGACGCGGTCCTCGCGGCGATCACCCGTGCCCATCGGCCCGCCACGCCACTGCGGGGCATCTTCCACACCGCGGGGCTCACCGATAGCCGTCCGATCTTCGAGATCACCCCCGACAGCTTGCGGGAAGTGTTCCGGCCCAAAGTCATCGGTGGCTGGAACCTGCACCGCGCCGCCGAGGAGACCGGAGCCGAGTTGGACGCGTTCGCGCTGTACTCCTCGGTCAGCGCGCTCGTCGGCGGCGCACCCCAGCTGTCGTACTCGGCGGCGAACTCGGCGCTGGACGCGCTGGCGGCAACCCGGCACGCGCAGGGGAAGCCCGCCGTGGCGATCAGCTGGGGTGCCATGGGCGGTGGTGGAATGGCCGAAGCGAGCGAAGAAGCCGTGCGCTACCTCGCGTTGCTGGGCTTCAGTCCAGTCGACATGGACGCCGCCACGCTTTACCTGCGTGAGTGCTTGGTCCTGGGAATCCCGCACGCCGCCGTGATGAAGATCGATTGGTCGGAATGGGCCATGGTCAACGGACCGGGAACCCGCAACCCGCGATTGGTGGAGCACATCGACTCCGCCGCGGCCAGCAGATCGGGAGTAACGGCATTGCAGGCCGAAATCCTGGCGCTGCCCGAAGAAGAACGCCCAGCGGTGCTCACGCACATCCTCGCCGAGCAACTCGCGATGGTGATGGGCGTTTCCAGTGACGCGATCGACGTGCTGAGCGCGCTGCCCGATCTCGGCCTCGACTCACTCATGGCTGTCGAGTTCGCCGCTCGTATCGCGAAAACACTGGGCGTCGAACTGTCGGTGCTCGAATTCGGCCGGGCTGCCGGGCTATCCACCATCGGCGCCCAGCTGGCCACCCAATTCACAGGCGCCGCAACGCCGGCCGATGCCGCGTCGGTGCCGTCAACCACGGTCAAGGAGGCCGCAGCTTTATGACCATCGACCCCCGGGAGCTCGCCCGCGACCTGCTGGCGCGCTCCGCAGGCGGGCGTACGGCCGCTCCGGTCGCCGTTCGCCCTGCGCCAGTCGGTCCCGGCCGGACTCGCACGCTGGCCCGACCGATGACATCGTTCGTCGACCATCCCGACGTCGTGCGGGTGCGTGAGGTATACGGCGGCCTCGACGATCTCTACCGCGCAGCGGAATTGACCAACCCGCTGTTCGAGCCACACTGGGGCTCCAACGGTGCGAGCGTGCACCAAGGCGGCCGCCGACTGATCAACTTCAGCAGCTTCAGCTATCTCAACCTCGCCTCGCACCCGCGGGTCCACGCCGCGGCCAAAACCGCGATCGAGGCGTACGGCACCTCGGCATCGGCCAGCCGGATCGTCTCGGGTGAGATACCGCTGTTCGGGGAGCTTGAGACGCGACTCGCGCACCGCTACGACGTTGAGGCGGCGGTGGTCACGCCCAGCGGGTACGTCACCAACGCAGCCGTCATCGGCTACCTGTTGGGAGCCAAGGACGTCGCGGTGTGCGACGGTCTCGTCCACAGCAGCGTGGTTTCGGGTACCCGCTGGGCCGGCTGCAAACGCCTGACCTTCCGGCACAACGACCCGGAATCGCTGGACGCCGTGCTGAAGATGTCCCGCCGTAGCTTCCACCGGGCGCTGGTCATCGTCGAGGGCTGCTACAGCATGGACGGCGATATCGCCCGGCTGCCCGAACTCATCGCGGTGGCCCGCCGGTACGACTGCTCCATCATGATCGACGAGGCGCACTCCTTCGGCGTTCTCGGCAGCACCGGTCGTGGAATCCGCCAGCACTTCGGCCTTCCCGGCGATGCCGTGGATATCTGGATGGGAACCTTGTCGAAGGCGCTCGGCAGCGTAGGCGGTTTCGTGGCCGGCAACAGCGATCTCATCCGCGCGTTGAAGTACTCGGCGCCCGGCGTGAGCCTCTTTGCCACCGGCCCGGCCCCGTCCACGATCGGGGCCGCGCTGGAGGCCCTCAACGTGATCGACGCCGAGCCCGAGCGGGTCGCGCGGTTACAGCACAATGCGCAGCTGCTGCACGGCCTGGCCCGGACGCATGGGTTCGATACCGGATCATCCGGCGGAACGCCCATCGTGCCAATCATTTTCGGCGATATCACCCGTGCCGCCCTGGCAGCGGTCAGGATGGCGCAAGAAGGGGTCAACGTCGCCATCATCGACTCCCCGTCGGTGCCGGCCGGAGAGGAGCGGTTGCGTTTCTGCGCCACAAGTGATCACACCGACGCAGAGATCGCGTACGCCGTCACGACCCTTCGCACTATCGTCGACAGCTTATGAGGTCGCGCGAAGAGAGTTGGCCGACAACCGGTTCCACTCTGGTGGTGCGCGATGCGGAATGCAGCGACATCAAGGCCATGACGACCGTCCTCACCACTGCGTTCGCCCATGATGACCCGTTCGGCGAGTGGCTGTTCCCCGATCCCCACACGCGGGCACGTCGCGAGCCGAAAATGCTGGCGGCGATGATCCGCCACCGGTTCATCCCGCAGGGCTCGGCCTTGGTGGCGACAATCGACGAACGTGTGGTCGGCACCCTGTTATGGAACGCAAGCAGCCGTAAGTTCCGCCCGATCCATGCAATGCTCGGGGGTATCGCCCTGATCGGTTCAATGGGCAGCCGGGTGTCTGCCGGCATCGCGATGGACTCGACACTCGCAGCGCTGGATCCTGGTCGACCGCACGTCGTCGGCGTGTATCTCGGATGCGCTCCGGATGTACAACGGCGCGGCGTCGGGCGCGCGCTGGTGAATGCCCTTACCGCCCAATGCGACCGAGACGACTTGCCGCTCTATCTCATGTGTAAGGACGCCAACGTCACCTACTACCGGGATTCCGGGTTCGACGTCGTCACCCTCTCGCAGCTGGGTAACGACGGTCCGGTGGTCAACGTCATGGTCCGACCTCCAGATCATCCCTGATGGCGAACTCCGTCCGCTTTGGTCACCGCCTGTCCATCTGGGTGATCGTCGTCTGGCTGCTGGCCACGGGTGCGGTGAATCTCGCCGTGCCGCAGCTCGAGCGCGTGGTACGCGAACACTCGAAATCGTTTTTCGCACCGGACACTTCCGCGGTCAGCGCGGCCGTCCGGATGGGCCACGAATTCGGCGACTCCACCACCAACAACGTGGCTTACGTGGTCATCGAGAGCTCGGCGGCACTGGGCTCCGGCGATCATCAGTACTACCAGCGCCTCATCGACGCATTGCGCGCCGACAAGGCCGACGTCGAGTCGGTGATGGACCTGTGGTCCGACCCCTACTCCGCGCCGATCGCCGAGGCTTCCGACCACCGTGCGGTGACCGTGCTGGTAAGGCTGTCCGGCGATATCGGGGATGCTGTGGCAGCCAAAGCCATTGCCGCCGTGCGACATAACATCGATGGGCTGCAGCGCCCGGGAAATCTCGGGGTCTACGTCAGCGGGCCCGGGGCCAGCGTCGTCGATGAATTCGCGACCATCGAACACCGACTCGCAACCATCACGATCGTCACCGTGATCGTCATTGCCGCGCTGCTCTTCGCCGTCTACCGCTCGGTGACAACCTGCGCGGTGGTGCTCACGACCATCGGTCTGTCGCTGGCAGCCGCTCGGGGGGTGGTGGCGCTACTGGGCGCACTCGGTGTTGCCGAGGTCTCGACGTTTTCCGTGTCGCTGATGTCGGCGATGGTCCTCGGGGCCGGTACCGACTACACCATCTTCCTCATCGGCCGCTACCACGAGGAGCGGCGCCGCGGTGCCGCCGCCGACGTCGCACTGCGCAACTCCTACGCGCGCACCGCACCGGTACTCATCGCCTCGGCGTCGACGGTGGCCGTCGCGCTGTGTTGTCTGGTCTTCACCAAGGTGGGGCTGCTGCGCAGCGCAGGCGTTCCCTGCGCAATCGCGGTGCTGCTCACCGCGATTGCATCGCTCACCCTCACGCCGGCCCTTGTTCGGCTGGCCGCGGGACGCGGACTGTGCGAGCCGAGGCGATCCGATGCCAGACGCTGGCGGCGACTGGGGACCGTGATCGTCCGCTGGCCAGCCCCCATCCTCGCCAGTGCCACCGTGCTTCTTTTGCTCTGCGCCGTACCGGCTCTCGGCTTGAGGCTGAGCTACGACGAGCGCGCCGGCCAACCGGTGTCGTCAGGTTCCAACCGCGGATACCAGGCGGCCGATCGCCATTTCCCGGCCAACGCCCTGCTCCCTCAATACGTCTTGGTCGAGACCGACCATGACATGCGCAACCCCGCCGGGCTGATCGCGATCGAGGGCATCACGCGCCGCATCATCGCCCTGCCCGGGGTCCGCGCCGTCCAGTCCGCGAGCAGGCCGACCGGAGCAGCGCCCGCCGGTGCCGGCCTCATCGACCAAGCCGGCCTCATCGGCCGCCAGATCAAAGACGGGTTGCTCTCACTGCACACCGCGATCGAAAGCATCGACCGCACACAGGCGTATCTCTCCCAGCTCGCCGACGGGCTCAACCAGCTCAATACCGGCCTCGCGGACACGGTCGAGGGTCTGCGCCGGATCAACACCGGCGCATCGAACACCAGGGCCGGCGCCAGCGGGCTGCACAGCATTACGGATTCCATCTCCGAACAGCTCACACCCTTGCGTGACTTCGTCAGCGCCACACCGGATTGCCCGCAAAACGCCATCTGCGCGCTGGTCAACCGGGTGATTGAACCGGTGGACGCCGCGGTGACGAGCACCCGGCAACTCGAGCAGGGCACGTCGCAGCTGGTCGACGGATCCGGCCGGGCCGCTGAATCGCTCGCCGCGGCAAGCTCGGCGATCTCGGCCACGCGCGCCAAAATGGGGCAGGCACGTGCGATGATCACGTCGCTGAGCCTGGATACCGGGTCCGCGCTGCCCGAATTCACCCAGCTCGCCGATTATCTGACCGCGTTGAGCGCTGACTTCGCGGGCAGTCCCGAGCGGGGTTTCTACCTGCCCGAACCCGCACTGCACAGCCCCGGGTTTCAGCGCGCTGCCCAACTGCTCTTCTCACCCGATGGGCACGCGACGAGGTTGCTCGTCTTCGGTGAAGGCGAAGCGTGGGGCCAGACGACGGCTGACCACACGACGAGCATCCGCACCGCGGTACACGAAGCCACCAAGGAAGGAACCCTGCGCAACAACGTCGTGCAGATCACCGGCGTCGGCGCCTACACATCGGATCTGCAATCGACGCTGGCCCGCGACATGTCGCTACTCGTGGCGGTCGCGCTGATCCTGATCTTCTTGGTGGTGCTGCTCCTGATCCGCAGCCCGGCCGCGGCCATCAGCGTGGTCGCGACCGTCGTGTTCTCTTACCTTTCCGCGCTGGGAGCCACTGTCGCGTTGTGGACCGGCCTATTCGGCCAACAGATCCACTGGGCGGTGCCGCCACTATCGTTCGTCGCGCTGGTGGCCGTAGGCACCGACTACAACCTGTTGTTCACCGCCCGCCTCAAAGAAGAGGCGCCCCGCGGGCTGAAGACAGGGATGGTCCGCGCGTTCGCCAGTACCGGCGGTGTGGTCACCACCGCCGGAATCGTCTTCGCGCTGACCATGCTTGCGTTGCTGGCCAGCAGGGTGAGCAGCATCGCCCAGATCGGCACCACGGTAGGCATCGGGCTCGTCATCGACACACTGGTGGTGCGCACGTTCATCTTTCCGGCGCTGGCCCGGCTGCTGGGCCGATGGTTCTGGTGGCCGCATCTCCAGCCGGCCCTCATTCCGGCGAAGGATACGACACGCCGATAGCCGGCCGGGAACGCTCCAGGCAACCCGCGGCCCTGGCCGGACATGGTTACGGGTTTATAGTCCTTGCCGGAAACGTCGCTCTGCCGTGGGTGAGCAAGCGCTGATCAAGAGAATCGAGCCGCAATGACATCGGAGGACCTGGTGGCCGGGACACCGCCGGCGATCGAATCCATCAAGCAGCTCAAAGCCCGCTACTGCCGCTACCTGGACACCAAGGACTGGGCAGCGTGGCGAACGATTTTCGCCGACGATTTCGTCAGTGACACGTCCGAGGCGGGCGGCAAGGTGATCGCCGGCGCCGATGATTTCGTGGCATTCACCCGCCACGCCCTCCACCGGCCGACACAACCCACCGCCCACCAGGTACACACACCCGAAATCGAACTCACCTCGGCGACGACCGCGCGTGGAATCTGGGCGCTGCAAGACGTCGTCCGATTCGGGCCCGGGGTAACCTTGGTCGGCTACGGCCACTACCACGAAACGTATGAGAACATCGCCGGCCAGTGGTTTATCAAAAGCTCCAAGCTAACTCGACTTCGCGAGGACATCGTGACGCCGTTCTTCTCGATCTACGTCTCTCCCCGACTCCGCACGGCGATCAGCAAGATCGCCGGACGGGATGGATCGGTGACGCGCCCATGACAGTGGACACCGTGTTGGTCACCGGCGCCTTCGGGCAAGTCGGTAAGCGCTGCACGCAGATCCTGCTGGAACGCGGCAGAACCGTCGTCGCGATGGATCTGCGCAACGACAACACGGTCGCCATTGAAAAAGAAGTCGCGGCCGGCGCGCACCCGGGCACGTTGATTCCTGCATACACCGACCTACTGGACGCCGAGGCGGTCAACGCTCTCGTTGCCGCCCACGAGCCCGGAGCCGTCGTTCACCTGGCCGCCATCGTGTCCCCACCGTCGTACCGCAATCCCGAACTGGCCCGGCGGGTCAATGTCGGTGGCACCGAGAACCTCTTGGCCGCCTGCGCCGCGCTCCCCCGCCCGCCCCTGTTTCTGATGGCGTCCAGCGCCGCGGTGTACGGATCGCGCAACCCTTACCGTCAACCCGAACGGATCACCCCGGACACCCCCGTGAACCCGATCGACCAGTACGGGCAGGACAAAGTTTTTGCCGAGGCGGCGATCCGTGGCAGCGGTCTGCCCTACGCGCTCTATCGGCTCGCCGGGGTCATCTCGCCGGACACGCAGGCGGCCATCAACGGCGACTACCTCACCCTGATGCGTTCGATGCCCAGCGACAACCGAATTCATGCGGTGGACGCGCGTGACGTGGCGCTGGCATTCGCCAACGGCGTCGACCGCGAGGACTCCATTTCCGGCAAGGTCCTGCTCATCGGCGGCAACGAAACGTACGTGCTGCTACAGCACGCCCTGCAGGACGACCTGATGAGCGCGGCCGGCCTGGGTCCGCTCGGCCCCTCGGCCGGGCTGCCCGGCGACCCGGCCGACGACCGCGGCTGGAGTTTCACCGGCTGGTACGACACCACCGAGGCACAAGCGCTGCTGGACTTCCAGGAGCACGACTGGAGCCAGACACTGGAGTGGATGGCCGAATCGCAGGGCCGCCTGCGGATCGTGCTGCGACTGATCGGCCCGATGCTACGCCCGGTGCTGCGGTCCGTTCTGGTTCTGCAGCGCCGGCTGGAGGGACGCGGTCCGTACGCCGACCCGTGGTCACTGATTGAAAAGACCTACGGCGCAGCGGCATTGGCCAGCGTCGACTAGTATCGACCCACTAGCGGTCGATCCACGCCATTTGCGCCTCGGCGTGGTGCCCTCCCACAGGCGGGGTGAGTCGATTGAGTCTGTCCAGTTGGTCAGCAGTCAGTTCTAGCGCGTCGGCGCCCACGTTCTCTTCCAGCCGGGCGACACGTTTGGTTCCCGGGATCGGCACTATGTCAGGACCTTTCGCCAGCAGCCAGGCCAAGGCGACCTGAGCCGCCGTGGCACCGACGTCCGCGCCGATATCGCGCACTTCGTCCGCGCACCGCAAATTGTGTTCGAAGTTGTCGTCGAAGAACCGCGGGTTTGTCTTGCGGTAGTCCGAATCAGGCAGTTCCTGTGGGGAGCGGATGGCGCCGGTGAGGAATCCCCGACCCAGCGGCGAGTAGGCGACAAACCCGATGCCCAACTCACGCAGCGCCGGCAATATCGCGTCTTCTTGGTCGCGCGTCCATAGCGAGTATTCGGATTGGACTGCCGTGATGGGGTGCACCGCGTGCGCGCGGCGAATGGTGTCGACGCCGACTTCGGAAAGACCGATATACCGGATCTTGCCCGCGGCCACCAACTCCGCCAACGCCCCGATCGTGTCTTCGATCGGGGTCTGGCGGTCGAGGCGATGCTGGTAGTACAGGTCGATGTGATCGGTTGCCAACCGTTGCAGCGAACCATCCACGGCGACACGGATATTGGCGGGACTGCTGTCAAGCCCGTCGCGACCGGTATGCGAGATCAGACCGAATTTGGTTGCCAATACCACCTGATCTCGCCGACCCCGTAGGGCTCGGGCCAGCAGCTCCTCATTGACATACGGGCCGTACACCTCGGCGGTGTCGATCAGCGTGACACCCAGGTCGATGGCGCGATGTATGGTGCGGATCGATTCGCCCTCGTCGGTGCCGGCGCCGGCGTAGGCCACCGACATGCCCATCGCACCAAGTCCGAGGCGGCCGACCTGCAACTCGGCGAGGTGAGCCTGCTTCATGGACCGACTCCTGTTCTTGACGCGTTGCGGGAGGCCCCGCTGGGTGCGGAACGGTACCGTGGCGCTGTGTACCGCGTCGAGCTTCCCCCGATCTGATGAACCGCGCAAACACCTCCCGTCCGGCGCGCAATCTGGCGGCCGACTACTACCGCGTATCGGGCGTCGTGCTGATCGTGCTGGGGCACTGGCTGGCCGGCTGTGTGACCTACCACGACGGACAGTTCGGCCGGCAGAACCCGCTCGTGGACATCCCTTGGACCCAATGGCTGACCTGGCCCTTCCAGGCGGTTCCGACATTTTTCCTGGTTGCCGGCTACGCCGGCGCCGTCTCATGGACGCATCGGCGCAACATCAGCGGAGTTTCGCGTCGAGCCTGGGTGCAGCACCGGGTGGCGCGAGTCCTCGGCCCAACCGCGGCCTACGTCGTGCTGGTGTCGGTGGTTGTGATCGTCCTGGGTGCCTGCGGTGTGGCGGGTTCGGTGCTCGAGTACGCCGGTTGGGCGGTGGCCATGCACCTGTGGTTCCTTGCCGTGTATCTGGTGGTGGTGTCGCTGACGCCGGTTGCGATTGCCGCACAACGCCGTTGGGGTCTTTTGGTACCGGGTGCGTTGGCGTTGGCGGTCGCGGTGGTGGACGTCGCCAGGCTCGCCGGTCACGTACCCTACCTCAATTGGGTCAACTACCTGTTGGGCTGGGGAACTTTCTACCAACTTGGGATCGCTTGGCACGCAGGGGCTTTGGCAGGCCGCAAACCCTGGTTGCTGGCCGCCGTCTCGTCGCTGGTGCTGGCACTGTTGGTTTGGTTGGGAGTTTATCCGGTCAGCATGATCGGTGTTCCCGGCCAGACGATCGACAACACGACACCACCGACCGTGGCGTTGTTGGCGTTCGGGTGCGCCCAAACCGGACTCGCGATGGCGATCGCGCCTGCCCTCAACCGTGCGATGCGCACCGCCCGCGTCGAGCGTGTGCTGTCCGTAGCCAACAACAACATCATGGCCCTGTATCTGTGGCACATGATCCCCGTCGTGATTGTGTCGATCGTCGGGTACCCGGCTGGGCTGTTGCCTCAACCGCCCGAAGGTAGCGCGGCGTGGTGGCTGGCCCGGCTGGAATGGGTTGCCATCCTGAGTGTCGTGACGGTTGCCGAGATACTGCTGTTGTGGTTGGCGCGTAGGGTCTTCGCGGCCCCCCTGCCACTGCTCGGTCTCCCACTCAACGAACGTTGGGGGGAACCGGTGATGCTTGCCGGTGCCGCGATGGCGGCCTACTCGCTGTCCCTGATAGCCGCCGGGGGCTTCGCTCCCGACGGGCGATTTCCCTGGCTGACCGCGGCGATCTTCGCCGGTGGGTCGCTATTGGCGGCGTTTCATCCCACCGCCGAGTTAACGACGGCGGTGGCCGGGCGACACCGCTAGGAAACATTGCGTCGCTGACATTGTTACGGCGGATATGACAGCGACGGGTTTCCACGAGGGAGAGCGCGCCATGCAACGCCGAGCGGGCGTCGAAGCCGAGGCCGGGCGGCTCGAGAGCATGCTTGACTCGTCGGGTATGTCCGGGGGCGCCGCAAGCTTTCTCGCATCACAGCGGTTCGCCGCACTGACCGGACGCGACCACGACGGCGTCCTATGGGTCTCGCCGTTGGCCGCGCCAGCGGGTTTCCTCCGCGGACAAGACGATATTTTGCGCGTCGCGGCCCTCCCCCGTGACGGCGATCCCCTGCACCAGATCCCGATCGGCCAGCAGGTCGGATTGATCGCCATCGACTTCGCCACTCGCCGCAGGCTGCGGGTAAACGGCGAACTCGTCGGTGCGGACCACGCAGGCATGACCGTCCGCGTCGACCAGTCGTACGGCAACTGCCCCAAATACATCCACCGCCGGCCGATCGATGTCGCCAGTCTTGCCGCCCCTGCTCCACAACGCCCCAGGCGCGCAACGCTTCTCGACCCGGCAGAGCAAGCCATGATTGCGGCCTGCGACACGTTCTTCCTAGGCACAAGTCATCCCACAGGCGGTAGCGATGCATCACACCGCGGAGGCCCGGCCGGATTCGTCCGAGTCGACTCACCCGACCGGCTGTGGTGGCCAGATTTCCCGGGAAACAACATGTTCAACAGCTATGGCAACCTGGCCGTCGACGACGAAGCTGCTTTGCTGTTCGTTGATTTCGAGACCGGCGCCACTTTGCACGTCACTGGGACCGCTCACGTGCGGTGGACCACGCCCGGCACGGCCGGGGATGATGGCGGCGTTGGAAGGAATGTCGCATTCGCGGTCGGCGCCGTCGCGACGCTACCCGGTCTGGGGTGAGCACTGACATGTTCTCAGCCACCGATTGACGGCGTGGCAGCGGCAATCGCTAACCCTCGAGGAAATCGTCGTCGGGTAGCGGCCGTTGGCAGATATCGTGCGCCTCGGCGGCACCGAGGCCGAACAGGCGCAACACGTTCTCGGTGACGACGTCGGCGGCGCGCGCGTCGTCCCGATCGGGATCCTCCCGCAATAGGTTTCCGAGGCCCATCAACGCGCCGCCGGCCATGGCGAGGGCCAACTGGGGATCGTCCACCGTGAACCGCCCGGCGGCCACGCCGGCTTTGATGTCGCGCAGGGCCCGCGGTGCCAATCCGTCGGACGAGGACAACAGCGCCAGTCCATTGGCCAACAGAATTTGGCTCTCTTGCGGGCGCCGACGAAAGAGGCGGCCGGTCAGCCGAAAACTGGTAGCAAACGTTTCCGCCGGGTCCTCGATGGATTCGGTCAGCCGGTCCAGCATCGCTCCATAGGCGTCCAGTACGTCGGCGACAGCGGCGTCGAACAACTGCTCTTTGCTGTCGAAGTGGTTGTAGAAGGAGCCCATCCCCACGTCGGCGGCTTGGGTGATCTCCAGAACCGGCACGTTGACCTTGCCCTCGGCGATCAGCCGTTGCGCAGCCTTGACCAGCGCCTCTCGGGTGCGCCGCTTGCGGCGCACCAAGCGGTTGGGCGTCTGACCGTCGGGCATTGCGCTCATCTTTAGCAGTATGCATCAGTTATGAGAATTCCGTCAGAAAGCTTGACTGAACATTGACTCGTATGTGACGATTTCGTCAGTTACCGTGGGAGACGACCGATGGATCTGACCAAGAACGCACAGTTGGACGGACACAGCCAACAGGGCGCGCTGCCCGACGAGCACCCGGGGCGGTCGCGCAATCCGGTGATCAAGGTCGTCGACATCGCCTGGCTGGAATTCGAGCGACCAGACCTGGCGCGGGCCGAGGCGTTCGCCCGGGCATTCGGTTTTCAGACGGCACATCGCAGCGCGGGCGAAGTGCAGTTGCGCGGCACCCTGCCCGGCGGGCCGTGCCTCATCCTGCGTCGCGGGCCGCGGTGTCGGTTCACCGGCGTCGCGTTCCGGGCCGGCGACGAGGCGGACGTGCTGAGGCTCGCCGATGCCCGCGGTGTCGCCGCCCGGCCACTGCCCGAGGCGGTCGGCGGCCTCTCGGTTACGCTAAGCGACCCCAGTGGTATGCCGGTCAGCGTTGTCGCGGGCATGGTCGAACTGCCGGAACTACCTGGCCAGCAACCGCTTTCACTCAATGTCGGAGGAGCCGCCCACCGCGTCAACGAGACTCAGCGTCCCCTTCGGGCGCCCGCGCGGGTACAGCGCCTGGGCCATCTGGTCATGCAGTCCACGAAGTACCGCGAGGCGCTGGACTGGTATCTGGACAACCTGGGGATGATCGTCAGCGACTTTTTGTACTTCCCCGGCCAGCGCGCCCGGGGACCGACGATGAGTTTCATCCGCTGCGATCGAGGGCTCACCCCGGCCGACCACCACACCCTGGCGATCGCGCTGGGCCCGGCCAACCGTTACGTTCACTCGGCATATCAGGTCAGCGACCTCGACGCCTTGGCGGCCGGTGGTGAATACCTGCGCGAGCGTGGCTATTTCCGGTCCTGGGGCATCGGCAGGCACATCCAGGGCAGCCAGATCTTCGACTACTGGCGCGATCCCGACGGCTATTTGTTCGAGCACTTCGCCGACGGCGACCTGTTCGACAACACGCTCGAACCCGGATGGGCACCGTTCACCGCCTCCGGCTTGGCCCAATGGGGGCCGCCGGCGAGCCGGGACTTCCTCGGGACAGATATCAAAGCTGCGCGCCACGAACTGGTTTCGATCGTCGCCGCACTAAGGCGACACAACGAATTCGACCTCGGCCGGTTGGCCGGACTACTGAAAGTGCCCGCCTCATGACCGTTTCCGTCCTGCGCACCGCCGACGCCTGGTGGCTTAAGACCCCGAACGGTGCCGCGAAGATCGACACCGCCGCTACCAGCACCGCGGGCCTCCTGGCCGACCGGTCCGTCATCGAAGCTGCCGCTGACCGCGCGGACACCGTGCCGCTCGAGGGTTTACGACTGGTGTCGCCGGTGACCAGGCCGTGCCGGGTGATAGCCCAGATGACCAACTTCGAATCGCACGTCAAGGACGCGGGTATGGATCCGTCGTCGGTTCCGCTGACCTTCTTTCGGAAGGCGTCTGCGTCGATCAACGGTCCGTTCGATGACATCGTCAAACCGCAACACGTCAAGCTACTGGATTACGAGGTGGAGATCGGACTGGTGATCGGGCGCACCATCCCGGTCGGCACAAGCATTTCCGAAGCAAGTCTCGGCGACCTCATCGCCGGATTGGTTGTCACCAACGACATCTCGGCGCGCGACATCCAACTGCCGCAGACCCAATTCTACGAAGCAAAGTCGTATCCGACGTTCACCCCGGTAGGCCCAGAACTCGTGCTGCTCAGCCCCGACGAGCTCACGCGGTTCGGTGATCTGCGGCTGCGTTTGTGCGTGAACGGCGACGAGCGCCAGAACGCGCTCGTCGCTCCGGACATGCTTTACCGTCCGCTGCAGGCACTGCAGTCACTCACCCAGTTTCAGGAACTCGCACCCGGTGATTTGGTGCTGACCGGAACCCCGGCCGGCACCGCGTTGAGCGCTCCGCCCAAGCCGCTGCAGATCATCGGAAACCTGTTGCCGCCCAAGGTGAAATGGAAAGTCTTCTTCTCCCGCCAGGTTGACAACGCGAAGTATCTGCAAGACGGTGACATCGTCGAGGCATCGGTGGCCACCGACGACGGGGTCATCGACCTTGGAACACAGCGCGCCACAGTCCGATTCGCGTGAGTGACGTTGGGCGCCCGTCCGTCGTGGTGGTCGGCGCCGGGCCGACGGGGATCACGGTAGCGAGCCTGCTGGCGCAATACGACGTGGATTGCCTGGTGCTCGACCGTTGGCCCGCCGTGTACCCCCAGCCGCGCGCCGTGCACCTCGACGACGAGATCTATCGCATCATCGCCCGACTCGGCATCGCCGACGAATTCGCGTCGATATCAAGGCCCACCCGGGGCTTGCGGTTGCTGGGCGCGGATTTCGGTGTGCTCGCTCAGTTCGACCGCGGCCAATCCCGCGATACCAACGGCTTTCCGCAAGCCAACATGTTCGACCAGCCGGAACTGGAGGCGTTGCTGCGGACGAACCTAAAGCGCTACCCGAACGCGCGGTTGCGCGGCAATGTCGAGGTCACTGGGATCAGCCACGGCGCAGAAGGCATCCGCGTCACCTACACCGACCGCTCCACCGGACATGTTCAGCACGTCGACACCGACTATGTGCTGGGCTGCGACGGAGCCAACAGCATGGTGCGCTCCCACATCGGCTCGGCGATGCGCGACATGAATTTTCAGCAACGCTGGCTGGTGGTGGACGTGGCCACGGGCGCCGATCTATGCCAGTGGGATGGCGTCCACCAACTATGCGACCCGGTGCGGGCGGGGACCTATATGCGCATCGGAGAGTCCCGCTACCGTTGGGAGTTCCAGCTGATGGCCGGCGAAACCGCCGCGGACTTCGCCACGGTGGACGCGCTGCGGCCGTTGATCGCACCCTGGACCGTAACGGTCGCCGATGGCGAACTGAACCTGCTGCGCGTAGCCGAGTACACCTTTCGAGCGCAGATCGCCGATCGGTGGCGCAGCGGCAACGTGTTCATTCTCGGCGATGCGGCACATCTCACTCCCCCGTTCATTGGCCAAGGTATGGGGGCCGGGTTACGGGATGCGGCCAACTTGGCGTGGAAGATCGCCGGGGTTCATCGCGGCACCCTGGCGGCCGACATTCTGGACAGCTACGAGCAGGAACGCAAACCGCATACCCGGCAGATGATCCGGTTGGCGCTGGGTATCGGCTGGGCGATGACCGGCGGTGGTGGAGCGGGCGATGCGGTGCGCCGGTTGGTGCTGCCGCGGTTACGTTTCATCCCCGGCCTGCGTGCCAAGATCGTCGACTCGACTACACCGGCGCTGTCTTCCTCTGCACTGGTGGACGGTTCGCGACTGCCCCACCGGCTCGCCGGCAGGCTGTGCCCGAATCAGCTGCTGGCTGACGGACGACGCCTCGATGATGCGCTTGGCGCGGGTTTCGCGTTGATCACCACGATCCGCCCGACTGCCGCCGACGAAGCCTCGCTGCGGCGTCGCGGCGTCGTCGTCCTAACCGCCCGACCCGGCGATGCGTTGGCGGCCTGGTTGCGCCGAGGGCACGCCAGCGCCGCGGTGGTGCGCCCCGACCGGACCGTCGCACGGGCCGGACGTGACATCGCGGCCCTGTGCGACTGGACCACCGATGTGCTGCGTGAGCGGTGACAGCGTTAGGTAGCCGGCGGTCGGGCGACGATGATCGGGATGCGGACCGAATGCAGGACGGCGTTGCTGACCGAACCCAGCAGCATCCTGCTCAGTCCGCCCCTTCCGTGGCTGCCGACGACCACAAGCTGCGCGCTCTCCGACTTGTCGATGAGATGACGCGCCGGCCGGTCTTGGGCGATGAGTCGATGAACCGTGACGTCGGGATAGCGTTCCTGCCAGCCCGCCAGGCTTTCGGCAAGGCTGCGCCGTGCTTCGCCTTCGACCGCAGGCCAGTCGATTTCGAAGATCTCGACCACCGCGGCGTCGCTCCAGGCATGGATGGCCACCAGGTCGACGCCGCGACGCGACGCCTCGTCGAACGCGATCTCGGTTGCCAGTTCGGATGCCGGTGAGCCATCGGTGCCCAACAGGACGGGAGCATTTCGCGGAGGCGGCTCTTCGTTCCGGAGAACCGCGACCGGACAATTCGCGTGCCGCACCACCGTCGAGCTCACCGATCCGAGCAGACCACGGGCCAGTAACCCGTGGCCGGAGCTGCCCATGACGATCATCTCGGCCGCATCGGACAGCTTCAGCAAGGCCGGTACTGGTGCCGAGTACACCAGCTTCCTGGCGACGGATACCTTGCGATCTGCCGGAATCGCCTCTTCGGCGACTTTCGTCGCGTGCATGATCGCCTTTTTGCCTTCGTCTTCCAGGCTGGTGATTAGGGACTCAGGGCACGGGACCGGCGGGAATGTCGCGGTGGGGGTCGACACCGCGTGTGCGACGGTCAGCGGGATGTTCCTCATCGCCGCTTCCTGGGCCGCCCAGGCCGCGGCGACGGTTGACGCCGGCGAACCGTCGACCGCGACGACGATACCGAGTTGCTTGACGGGTGCGGACATTTCGTTCTCCCTCCATCGTCAACGACGTTATCCGAGGAGGGCATGTCGATCGTGAGACTTTAGTCCTCAACTGGCAGGCCAGAGGACCCCGCCAAGGCCCGTTTCGTCACCCGCTGCTCACGTGCCGGTCAACGTCGACCGCCGCCGGCTAGATCTGGCGCCGCTGCAATTGCGCAATGATCCAGAACGGCAACGCCACGAACACGGTGCCTCCGATCAGGTTGCCCACCGTGGTGACACCGATGTTGGCGAGCAAGCCGTGTTCGCCGAACCCCCAGCTGATCGCGCTGTGCGGGGCGGTTGGGTGGAAAAGGCTGAGCAGCAACGGAAGACCGAGAAATCCGACATTGGCGATGACGTGCTGGGTGCCGCCGATCACGAAGGCGAACGGGCCGTAGAACGCGAATGCCATCCGGGCGACGTCACTGCGGGCCTTGAAGAACATGCACATCGACGTCTGCAGGAACCACGTGCACACCACGGCGAGCAGCAGCGCCGTCCAGAACGGTTGGCCGGCCTTCAGGGCGCCGACGGTCGCCGCTCGCTCGGCAAATGCACCCAGATAGGGCCCACCCGCGGCGGCGCACACCGTGACGAACACCAGCGCGCCGACGATGTTGCCGATGAGTCCGACGGTCACCAGCAAGACGTAGCTGCCCACGCTCAGCGTGCGCTTGAGCACTGCGAGAAAGCCGGCGGCCATGTCCGCGGTGATCAGAGACATGCCCGAGACCAGGATGAGGACGAAGGACATCCCGAAGGCCAGGCCCATCAGCAGGCTTGCCACACCCGGTGTCTTGACTCCGGTGCTCACCATCAGGGCCAGCAGCGCGCCGAACGCCACCATCACACCGCCGACCAGCGAACGCATCAGGAATGCCCAAGGGTGCGCGGCCTTTTCGACCGCCATGGCCGCCACTCGATCCACCATGGCGCCTACGGACAGCGGCTCGAACGGATCCTCGGAAGCACCGTTCGCCCTGATCGGTAACGCGGTCACGGTATCCGCAATCACCGCTTCGCTCTGAAGCTCTGGCGCTGGCGCGTTGATCGTCATGTGTGTCCGCCCTTCCTCAAGGTGTTGATCGCGGTGATGACACCGGCAATGTGGTCCTCGCTGAGCTGCTCGCCGTCAAAGACATGACTGAGCAAGATCTTGAGGTCGAGCATCTGTTGCAGATAGATCAGGCATGGCGGGCATTCGTCGAGGTGCTTGGCCACGATCGGTCCCCACTGCTGCGGGTCGGAGTCGACCAAGTCGTCGACCAGTCGAACGAAGTCGACGCAATCGATGGCGGGGACTGTGTTGTCATGAACGGTCATCGTTGATACCGCTTTTCCAATTCGGTTCGGAGATTTCCCCGAGCGCGGTAGAGCAGTGCCCGTTGCGCCTCGGCGGACAGTTCGAGAAGCGCGGCCGCCTCGTCGGCCGACGTTCCGACGATGTCACGCAAGATGACCAGTTGCCGTTGGCGTTCGGGCAACGCATCCAGCGCCGCCCGCACGTAGTCGAGAAGTTCGCCATCGACGGTTTGATCTTCGGGGAGGAGGCGCCGCGACGGCGGCAGGCTCCAATGTCCAGCATCGGGGTGACCGGCCGGATGCATGCGGCCCGACAACGGGTCGACGTCGTCGCCGTCCGTGGCGGCCAGCACCTCATGGTGACGGATCCGGGATTCGCGGCGCCGGTGCCGGGAGGCAGTGTGCTTGACAATGCCGAAGAGCCAGGTGCTCACCGACGAACGTCCCTGGAACGAATCCGACGACTGCAGCACCTGCACCCACGCCTCTTGCACCGCTTCTTCGGCCAACGTGGCCGAATCCACCATGGTGCGTGCGAAATTCACCATCGGCCGGTGAAAGTCGCGCACCAAGCTGGCCAGTGGAACACCGCCGACCAAACGTTCGGATTCGGCGCCGTCCGGCGGCACCGCCACCGGAGTCACCATCGACCCGCGCTCAGACGCATCTGGCCAGTTCCCAGCGCAGTTGACCTTCGGACGGTGACTGGACGGGGATGAACGCCGCCTCCCGGTAGCGCCGGCTCGCCGACGTTCTGCTCGCATACCCTTTTCCGCCCGCGGTGCGGATCTCCAAGGCAGCACTGGCGCTGGATAATTCGGCTGCGGCTAACCGCAGCGACAACAGTTGCTTCTTGGAGGGCGGCTCGGCTCCTCCCACAGCGGCAGCCAGACTCGCCAACGTGGCCTCGGCAACGATCAGCTTCTCCGATACGCGGTCGACGTCGTCGCTGAACACCTCGTTCACCCCGGCGAGCCCCTGCCGGGCCTGATCCAGGGACGTCCTGGTCAGCCCCAGACACATTGCCGACTGCAGCACCAGGAAAGTCGGCCGGACCTTTTGCAGAAAGCTCTCGAAGTCGCCCGACAACGCCTGTCCGGCGGAAACGTAGGCCCCGTCCAAGTTCAGGTAGGACGAGGCGGTGCTACCCATGGCCAGCAGATCGAAGTGCTCACCCAGTACTACACCGGGCGTGTCCAAGGGCAGCGCGACGATCAATCGCTCGCCGGAATCGGTACGCACGGCGGTCACCATCGTCGAGTCGGGGTACAGGTTGCTGGCCCACCTGATCGGACCCGACACCGCATAACCGCCGGCCACGGAGGTGGCGGTCAACTCCAGGCGGCCGCAGCCCGCTGCCTCCTTGAACGCCGCGGCCATGCCGGTAACCCCCAGCACCCTTCCGGCCAGCAGTGACTCGACCGCGGCGGTACTGAATGCGGTTGCGGCGGTGAGTAAATACTCGACGGTCATGCGATGCGCCCACAGCGAGAAACCGGTGCTCATGCACGCCCCGGAGATCAGCCGGATCACCTCGGCCATCACCGGAAGGCCGCCGTCGAGGTTGCCCGGAGCGCCGATGCCGAGCAGACCGGCCTCACCCAGCCTGGTGAAGCTGCGGCGAGAATCGTCCTCACCGCGGTCCAAGGCCGCGGCGCGAGCCCGAATGTCCTCCAACAGTTCCACATCCAACCGGCCGGCCGCAGGATCCAGGGTCGCCGTCATTTCGCCTCCTGAGCGTAGATAACCTCACCGAACTCGCTCTTGGTCAATGTCTTTGCCACGGTGGGTGTTCCGTCACGAAGCTTATTCAGTGATCAGAGTCGAGTCGACGGTTACCGGATTGCGGAACGTGTTCACCACCGGTGACCAGGCGATGGCGATATCGTGGATCTCCTTCAATGTCGCTTCGTCGGCGTCACCGGCGAGGCGCACCTTGCACCGGACAGCACTGAACCCAAGGTGCTTGCCCTGGGGGGTATCTCCCACTCCCCACACCGCGGAGATGTCGATGTCGCCTTCCATCTCGACCTCGATCTTGGTCAGCGTCACGCCACGATGGGTCGCGTTGGCCAACAGGCCCACCGACACGCATGATCCAAGCGCGGCGAGCGCGGTCTCCGAGGGATTGGGTGCCGAGTCATCGCCCAGCAGCGCGGGCGGTTCGCCCACCAGCACCGGCGCCAGGTCCCGGACGTAGGTCATGTTGCGGAAGCCCGTCTCACAGACCGTCTTGGCCTTGAGTGTCTTCCTCCCTGTCTCGGGGTTGGCCTTGGCGTTACAGGACAGCCGGTCAAGGCCTTCGGCGTCGATGACGAGCGCGTCGGTCATGTGTTCTCCGTTTCTCGCTGATTGTGCGGCGTCACGGAGTTAGTGCGCGGCGGGCACCGATGCGTGACGGCGGGTGAGATTGATTTACCGCACCGACACGAAACATCACCCGCCTGAAACGCAGCGCCACCTGCCGGCCGCTGCCGATCGGCGAAATTTGCTCAGCTGAACAGACTTTGCCCTATGTAGTGGCCTTCAGCGGGGGCAGGCGGCACCGCGAAGATTGCTGAGCCGATGTGGCGGATGTATTCATTGAGCAGGTCGTGAGCGCCCAGGCGATTCTGCAGACGAATAAAATCTTGGGGATCTTTTTGATACGAGACGAACAGCAGACCGGCGTTGAGTTGGCCATTGGCATCAAGGCCATCGGTGTAGTTGTAGGACCGTCGGCGGATCATGATGCCGTCGTTGTTTTCCCGGGCGGCCAGGCCGACGTGTGACATCGGATCGATGAGCGGGTTGCCGTCGGCGCCTTTGGCGGTGAAATCTGGTGTATCGAACTCGTGCTTGCCGCTGAGCGGCGCGCCTTCTTCTTTGGTACGGCCGAAGATCCGCTGCTGATTGCCGATCCGATCGACGTCCCATGTCTCCATCAACATCCGGATCTTGCGCACCACCTGGTACGTCCCGCCGTTCATCCATGGCTGGTCACTGTTGTCGACCCAGACGTGACGCGCGTACTCGGCGTCAGTGGCGATGTTGCGGGTACCGTCCTTGAACCCCAACAGGTTACGCGGTGTGTGCTGGCCGGGGCCGGCGGAGGCTCGGCCGAACCCCAGCACCGCCCAGAACGGCGAGACGATGTTGCGGCCAAGCCGGGCCAAGTTACGCACCGCGTGGTAGCAGACCTGGGGGTCGTCGGCGCAGGCTTGCACGGAAAGGTCACCGCCATGCAGGCGGGGATCCAGGTTGTCCCCGTTGAGCGGCGGCAGGTCGATGAACACGGCAGGTCGCCGAGCGGCCAGTCCGAACCGATCACCGAACAGCGAGGGGCCCAAGCCAATTGTGACGGTGAGACTGGCGGGGCTCAGGCCGTAGGCCTCCCCGGTGTCAACCGGAGGCTGCACCTCGACCTGCGGCTGTACGGTGCCGACCGGCTTTCCCTGCTGCAGAATCGCGGCGGCCGCCGACCAGCGCGCCAACAGGGTTCGCAGTTCGGCGCGGCCGGCGCCGGGCGCCACCGAGAACGACATGAACATGGCGTAACGCTGTGGGGGCGTGTCGATTCCGCCTTGGTGGGGCTGGCCGTAGAAGGGGTAACTGCGGCGCAGGTCGACGGTGTCGTCATCGTCGCCGCGTTGTCGTGCCGCCATGGCGTGAGCGGCGAAGCCGCCGCCCGCGGCGCCGATGGCGGCGCCGCTGAGTCCCGCCAGCATGGCACCGCCGAGGGCGCGCCGGCGTGACACCCCGGTCGAGTCCGGCGGTGCGCCAGCGTCTTTCGGGTCGTCGTTGCTGGGTTGGGTGAGATCGTCGGTCATGATCACCCAGCCGAGACGACTTTTTGAGCGACGGTGGACAGGCTCTGGTGCAGCGGCTGGATGACCGCGGTCAGTTTCGGCGCGTCGCTGGCCTTGAGTTCCGGGGTATAGGTCTTGTAGCCGCCGAGTGCGGCGGGGTCGCGATACCCGTCCAGCGTGGCGAGCACATCCTTGAACTGCTGATCGATCTGCCGGACCAGATTGCCGTCGATCTTCTCCAGGCCCGGCCGCAGCGAGGCGTATGCCTGCTGGGCGCCTTCCACGTTGCCCGAAAAGTCCACCAGGTCAATGTGACTGAAGGCTTCTTCCTCACCGGTGATCTTGGTGTTTTGAATCTCTTCGATCAGGTCGCTGGCACCGTTGGCCAGGTCCTCGGGCTTGTACTGCAGGGTGGCGACGATGCCCTTCAATTTGCCGACGTTGCCTACCAATTCGCTGCTGAACGCCTTGGTTCCGGGCGTGATCGCGTTACCCTGCCACAGATCACGCTCGATGGCGTGGAAGCCCTTCCAGCCGACCTTGGCGTCGACCGGAGTCGACTCACGCATGTCGATCAGGTAGTCCAGGCTGCCGGCGTTATCGCCGACCGCAAAGCCGGGCAGCACGAAGCCCTCCACGGTGGACTCCGAACGCTCCCAGTACAACCGGGCTTTGGCGTAGGCCGCCTTCGCGCCATCGAGGTTGCCCGACTGGATCGCGGCGTCGAGTGCCTTCACGCCGTCGTTGAGCTGACCGATCTGGTTGACGATGTAGGCCGCGTAGTCTTTGGTCCCCTGACCCAGAATGCTGGCCACGGTGCCCGTCGGCGTCGCCGGCGCCTTACCCGTCACCGTCAGAGTCTGATATTCGGTGCTGGCGCCCGGGCAGTAGAGCTGGTAGGCACCGCCGTCCAGCGTGACGGTGAACGACACCGGGTCCAGACCGGGCGCGAGGTTCTCTTTCTCGCCGACGATCCGCTGGTCCCTGAGCAATTCGACTTCACTGATCCCAGGTGCATTGGTGTTGGCGACCGTGAAGGTCACCGGCCCGGCGGGAACGCTGGTGGTGTCCAGCCCGCAGCCGTCCTGGCCACCGGTGTTGGCCATGGTGATCTTGACGGCGTTCGTCCCGCCGGGTTGACCGGCATGCCCGGAATTCGCAGGGCTGGACTGCCCGTTCGAGTGGCTACATGCGGCCACCGGCAACACCGTCGCCGCGGCGAAAACCGTTGCGGTCAACCAGACTTCAGGAGACCGGCACGTTGCCAGGGCGATACGACTCACCATTAATCGATTTCCTCTCATCGGTTTGCCTGCGGTCCACGCGCACCGAGGCTATCGCTGACAGCGCGCAAGCCAACGCAAAACCCGCTATTGCCAGTGGAAGCCAGACGTTCCAGAGCTGCCGCTCGCCGCGATTGCGGTCGCCCGCTGCGATCTCGGCCGCAGTCGAGTGGTCTTCGGCACTGGACGTGGACCAGTCCGTCGCCAGCCCGCCAAGACTGACGGTCTTGGCTCCGGTCAGCCCGCCGCCGGTCAAAATCGCCGTGCGGTTGCTCGTCGCTTGCGCACTGACCACGGCATCACCTCGCGCGAGCACGGTATACACGGTGGTCGTCGACCATTGACCCTGAAACGGCCCCGGGGTGCGGCCGACCGCGAGGCCGACCGGCAGCCGGCCGCCGGTCATGCCCAGTAACTGATCCAGCGTGACTTCCGGCGCACCATCGGCCCCGGCCGCCTCGGAAGCCTGCCATACCTGTACCGGCAAGCCGTCGACTGTTTGGTGGTCTCCCGGGACAAGGACGATGTGGTGGGCGGTCGAGGCGCCCTGGGGGACGATGGTCAGCTCGCGCCCGTGCGGCCCCATCGCCATCGACACCAAAGCCGTGTGGCCGGACCGGTCGGCGACGGTGCGCGCCAGCAGCCTCGGCGACGAGCTGGCGACGGGCGTCATGATCGCCAGCCCCGCCCCGACGATGAGCAGCACTGCCGACGTCGCCGCCAGCAGCCGGCCGCGGGCTCGCGGCGCGGCGGCAAGCCGCGCGGGCCACAGAAAGATGACCAGTACCGGCACGGCATACAGCAGCCACCCCAGCACCTCGATGAGACGAGGGTCGGCGGGGATGCCGAACACCCCGGTCGTCACCGCGCCCAGCACCGAATTGCTGGGTATCCATCCGGACAAATCGAGGACCTGTTGCTGGCCGATGCTCACCCAACCCGCCTCGTGCGCGGTGCGCAGCGCACCCAGCACCAGCCCGGCGGCGATCAGCACCAGGAACACCCCGGTGACCCGGAAGAACCGGCCGAGGTTGATGCGTAGGCCGCCGTAGTACAGGCCCACCCCCAGCCCGACCGATGTCACGATGCCCACCACGCCGCCCAGCACGGCGAACCACCGATTGCCGTGCGACGTCTCGGCGGCCGCCAGCAAGAACACCGACGTCTCGAAGCCCTCCTTGAGGACGGCCAGGAAGGCCATCACGGCCAGGGCGAGCGCACCGCCACGGTTGACCGCCTGCCGGGCTTCGCGCTCGAGTTCCCCCTTGAGCTGCCCGGCGTTGCCGTTCATCCAGATGATCATCGACGTCACGAACACCACGGCAACGGCGTTGATGACGGTTTCCATCATCTCTTGCTGGGCCTGCGGCAGGCTGGCGGCGAACAGGTCCAGGCCGACGCCCACGCCGACGCTGAGGACCACGGCCAGGGCAACACCGGCAAACATGGGGCGGATCGTCTGGCCGTTTCGCTTGAGGAACGCGGCGACGATGCTCACGATCAGCGACGCCTCCAGGCCCTCGCGGAGGCCGATGAGGAACGTGCCGATGAATACGCCGAAAATGCCCTGCATACGCCTTGTTTCTATCCCGCCGATCGGGACCGTCGGCTTAGCGTAGCCTAACCATTCGGCGGCTATTCGCCCTGGTCCGGTGGTTGCGGTGTCAGGAGCCCGGCGCGGTGACGAAGTCGATGAGTTCTTCGACCCGACCGATCAAGGCCGGCTCCAGATCGTTCCAGTCCCGGACCCGCGAACGGATATGCCGCCAGGCCCGGGCTATGTCGGCCTGGTCGTTGTGAGGCAACCCGAGCGCCTGACATACGCCGTGTTTCCACTCCACCTGCCGCGGCACCTTCGGCCAGGCTTTCAGGCCTAACCGCTGCGGTTTCACGGCCTGCCAGATGTCGACGTAGGGATGACCGACCACCAGCGTGTCGGTGCCGCCCGGGCCGCGCCGCACCGCGTCGGCGATCCGCGCCTCCTTGGAACCCGCGACAAGGTGATCGACGAGCACACCCAATCGCCGTCCCGGGCCCGGCGCGAACTCGGCGACGATATTGACCAGGTCGTCGACGCCGCCGAGTTGCTCGACGACGACACCTTCGATCCGCAAGTCCTCACCCCACACCTGGGCGACGAGTTCGGCGTCGTGGCGGCCCTCGACGTAGATCCGGCTGGCCCGGGCGACGCGGGCGCGGACACCCGACACGGCCACCGAACCGGACGCCGTCCTCGCTGCGCCGGCCGGCGCAGGCCGGCCCGGCACGGTGAGGATGACCGGACGCCCGTCGAGCAAATACCCTGGGCCCAAAGGAAAGCCGCGCACGTGCCCGCGTCGGTCTTCCAAGTCCACTCGACCGTATTCGACGCGGACCACCGCGCCGACATAACCCGTTTCGACATCCTCGACCACCAGACCCAGTTCGGCCGGGTGCTCGGTCGAACGAGGCTGGCGTCGTCCCGCGGCGAGTACGTCAGTCCCATAGCGATCCACCACGCGGCCATACTAGAAAGCCTTGCGGCAAAACACTGTTGCGGCACGCCACGCGTCACGAATCGTCGCCGAGGTCACTTCGGCACCCCGCATCACCAGTTGTAAAAAAAGCGTTTAACTGTGTGGCGTTACCTGGCTGATGGCATTGCCGATGGTACGTTGCTAGCTAAGGCAAGCACTGCCGCTTACGAATAACCAGCGGCGGTTAGCGAGGTGGGACGGATGGACCTGTCGCATTGGGTGACGAGCATTGTGGCTTTCGTGCGGGCAGGGTACCCCTCCGGCATGCCGGCCACCGGGTATGTGCCGCTGGTGGCATTGACGCGCCGACGGCTTTGCGACGACGACATCACTGCCATCGCAAAGGATCTCATTACGCGTCGGCTCCGGCCGATCAGCCCCATTGATATCGGGGTAGAGATCACCCGTATCAGCAACCAGCTACCCTCCCCCGAAGACGTCTCGCGTATCCAGCATCGCGTGCATGCGCTCCGCTGCTCGCGCGGATAAGCGACGCCAATTCCGCGCCGTCACGGTGATTTAGGCACCTGGGCGCCGCAGGCGGCCAGATAAGCAGGGTAATTCCAGGTCTGCAGAAACTGTTGGCCCGCTTGCAATCCCCGTGAATAGAGCGCTTCGCGTTGCTGTGCGGTGATGTCGAAGTCGATCGGGCTGACATCGTCGGCGGGCACAAAGATCGTCCGTCGGACGGTGCACGGGCCGGTGTCGTTGGGCATTGCGGCGATAGAGACGTTGGTGAGCAATCAAGACAACGCCTACATCGATGACCCGTGCACCGTCCGACGGACGATCTTTGTGCCCGCCGACGATGTCAGCCCGATCGACTTCGACATCACCGCACAGC
>NZ_LZKU01000089.1 GCF_001672975.1 Mycobacterium sp. 1465703.0 | reverse complement strand
GATCCGGCGGCACTGCCACATCGATCCGCACACCATTGTGTTCGCACCGCCGCGCAGCATCCCCAAGACCACTTCGGGCAAGATCCGGCGCTCGTCGACACGCCAGCTGTGGCTGGACGATAAGCTGCCGACCTTCGGGAGCTGGATCAACCAGTCGGCCAACCGAACTGACGATGGCATGACGGTCGGCGCGGGTCCGCTGGAGCGCTTCCGCAATCTCATCGAGAGCTATGACCTCACCGGCGACGAGGACTGCTCGTTCGCCGATCTCGGTATCGACTCGCTGGCGCTGGCCGAACTCCGCACCGATCTACAGGCCTTGCTGGAAGAGCACGGCGCCGGGGAGCTGGCCGAAGAGGTCAACACCCGCCTGCTTCAGCGGCTGACGGTGTCCGAATTCTTCGGGCTGATACGGCAATTCGGCGAGGAGTCCGGGCAGCCGCTCGACGCCCTGCGGCTGGCGCTGGACCAGATCTCCGCCGAATACGAGGCCAACGAAGCCGCCCAGATGCGGGCCGATGCGGCGCTGCCGTTGCCGGATCTGGCACCCGCGCGACCGGGCGAGCCCACCGACCTCCTGCTCACGGGAGCGACCGGGTTCCTCGGGCCGTTCTTGGTGAGCAGCCTGCTGGCGCGGACGTCCTACACGGTGCACGCATTGGTGCGCGCCACGGACGCCGCGCACGGCCTGGACCGCATCGTCGCGTCGCTGCGCCGCGCCCAGCTCTGGACACCGGCGTTGGAAGCCGACGTCCGCGCCCGGGTCCGCGTCATCTGCGGCGATCTCGCCGAGCCCGCGCTGGGCATCGGGGAGGCGGCCTTCCAGCAATTGGCGCAGGACGTCGATGCCGTCGTGCACAACGGCGCCCTGGTCAACTACGTCCGCACCTACGACGCCCTGCGGCCCGCCAACGTGGAGGGCACCCGCGAGCTGTTGCGGCTGGCGATGACCAACCACCGCAAGGTTTTTCACCTGGTCTCCAGCACCTTCATCTACGGCTGGAGCACCCAGCCCGTGGTCGGGGAGTGGGATGCGAACGAAAAGATGGCCGGCCTGGACTTCGGCTACTCGCAGACCAAGTGGGTCGGCGAGCAGCTGGCGCTGGCCGCCCAGCGCAAGGGACTCGACGTCCGCATCTACCGGCCGTCGCTGATCTCGCCGACCCGCGCGGGCTTCGGCAGCCAGGACGACATCTTGGTGCGCTTGACGGCGTTCATGATCGAGCACGGTGTCGCCGTCAACGCGCTCAACCAGATCAGCCTGCTGCCGGCGGACTTGATCGCGGAGCACATCGTCGGTCTGATGGGCCTGCCGGACGAGTCGGGCAGCGTGTTCAACATGACGGCCGACGATTACTACAACCTGACCGACGTCACCCGGATCCTGTCCGAACGCTACGGGTATCGCTTCGACTACTACGACATCCCGTCCTTCACCGAGCAGCTGAACCGCCGCTGCACGCCGAACGATCGGATGTATCCGTTGGTCGATTTCCTCACCCGGTCGGCGGACAAGATCGCGGCGATGCGGGACAAGCGCTACGACAACACGCAGTACCGCCACCGGCGGGCGCTGACCGACGTCCGCTTGCGCGAGCCCGCTTTGACCGAGACGGTTGATCATCTGGTCCGGTTCTTGCGCAACGAGCAGTTGATCACTGAGGTGGACGAGGAACAGCGCAGCGCCTGACGGGTCGCCACCAGACGGCCAGCGACGGAAAGGGGATGGCACAAATGTTTACCGTCGATGACAAGGCGACGGGCCCACACGACGCCTCGCTCGACCACGAGCGGATCGTCCTGCAGGCGCGTGACGTCGACTTCGACTGGTCGACGCTGCCGTTCTACTACGTGCCCAACGAACCCTTCACCACGCATTTCTGCAACGTGCTGCACCTGTTGCTGCCGGCGGGTGAGGAGTTCATCGTCGACGCGTTCAAGGACACCTTGCCGCTGATCAAGGACGATCAGCTGCGCCGCGATGTACAGGGATTCATCAGCCAGGAGGCCATGCATTCCCAGGCGCACGCGGGGGTGCTCGGGCACTTCGCGGTCAAAGACATCGACGTGACGCCGTTCACCGACCAAATGCGTTGGCTGTTCACCCAACTCATCGGTGACCGGCCGCGGTGGAGCGCACGACGGCGGCAGAGCTGGCTGCTCGAGCGGGTGTCGATGGTGGCGGCGCTCGAGCACTACACCGCCATCCTGGGCGAATGGATTCTCGATACCCCGCAGCACGACGCCATGGGCACTGACCCGGTGATGCTGGACCTGCTGCGCTGGCACGGTGCCGAGGAAGTCGAGCACAAGGCGGTCGCCTTCGACACCATGAAGCACCTGCGGGCCGGGTATTGGCGGCAGGTGCGCACCCAGCTGCTGATCACGCCCGCGTTGCTCTGGTTGTTCATCCGCGGCGTGCGGTTCATGTACTCGGTCGACCCCTATTTGCCGCCCGGCACCAAGCCGCGCTGGCGCGACTACTTCCGTGCGGCGCACCGGGGTTTGGTGCCCGGCCCGTTCCAGTTCCTCCGGGTCATCGGCGCCTACTACAAGCCGAGTTTCCATCCATCTCAGCTGGGCGGGGTGGGGCGCGCGGTCGACTATCTGGCCCGCTCACCCGCTGCCCGCGCGTCGCACTGACGATGACGACTGAAATGGCTTCCACCACCGTCGCCGCCTCCGACGGCGTGCGACTGGCGGTGCACACCTACACCGACATCGACCCCGCGCGCCCGACCATCCTGGCGATCCACGGCTACCCCGACAACCACCACGTATGGGATTCAGTGGCAACGATATTGGGTCGCCGGTTCAATGTGGTGGCCTACGACGTGCGTGGCGCCGGCCAATCCTCAACGCCGGCAGACCGTTCCGGGTATCGGCTTCCGCAGCTGGTCGCCGACGTCGGCGCGGTGATCGAGCGGCTGGGCGTCGACTCCGTGCATCTGCTGGCCCACGACTGGGGGTCGATCCAGGGCTGGTCGACGGTCACCGACGCCGCGGTGATGAACAAGATCGCCTCGTTCACCTCGGTCTCCGGGCCGCATCTGAACTATGCCGGCAAGTTCTTGCGATCAGCGCGTACACCGCGCGCCCTCGCCGACGTGGTCAAGCAGATACTGGCGTCGTCCTACATCTGGTTTTTCCTGTGCCCGGGCATTCCCGAGTTGGCGATCCGCTCCCGCGCGACGGTGAAAGTCTTTGAGGCAGTTGAGCGTATCGGCGGATCGAACGCGCGGGCCGAACGCGGTGCGGCGTACCGCTCGATCGACGACTACCTCAATGGGCTCAACCTATACCGTGCGAACATGCCCGCACCGATTCTGTCACCACCGGCGCAGTTGCCGCAGACCGCCGTCCCCGTTCAGGTGCTCACCGCCCGCCAGGACTATTTCGTATCGCCTGCTCTGCAACGATTCACCGGCTCCATTCCGCAGGGCGGTAGGGTCGTCCCGATCGACGGCGGCCACTGGGTGGTCACCGCGTACCCCGACGTCATCGCCAGGCTCACCGGCGAGTGGGTCGACCTGCACGCCCCGTCCGCAGACCGCCGCGGCATCGGTCAGATGTGAGGATGATTGTGGCACCGACTATTTGGGACAGCATTCCGGCCGACCTCTACGGCCGCCGCAAGCGCGACCGCATGTATACCGCGTTGTACGGGGTCGGTGCACTGTTCGGCGGTATGGCATCGGCGTCGCGATGGACACCGTCGCGGATCTCGTCCGTGCAGCGCACCGCCACCGCGGTGGTCACCAAACGCGAGCTTCTCACGCCCGACGTGGTTGCGTTGACGCTGGCCGACCCGGCCGGTGGGTTGCTGCCGTCCTGGACGCCCGGCGCGCACATCGACGTACGACTGCGATCGGGTCGACGTCGGCAGTACTCGCTGTGCGGTTCACCCGGCCGGCGCACCGACTATCGGATCGCGGTGCGCCGCATCGCCGATGGCGGCGGTGGCTCGATCGAAATGCACGACAGCTTCCAGGTAGGGGACAGGTTCGAGTTCGAGGGGCCCCGCAACGCGTTCTATCTCGTCACCGACGAGCAGGAAGTGCTGTTCGTGATCGGCGGTATCGGGGTGACCCCCATCCTACCGATGATCCAGACCGCCCAGCAACGCGGAATCAGTTGGCGCGCAGTCTATGCCGGCCGCAGCCGGGAGTACATGCCGCTGCTGGACGAAGTGCTGGCGGTGGCACCCGAGCGGGTCGCTGTGTGGGCCGACGACGAACGCGGACGGATTCCCACCGCTGCGGACTTGCTGGCCGACGCCGGTCCGGCGACGGCCGTCTACGTATGTGGCCCCACTCCCATGCTGGAATCGGTGCGCACCGCGCGTGACGAACACGCCGACGCGCCACTGCACTACGAACGGTTCGGCCCGCCTCCGGTGGTCGATGGAGCTCCCTTCGAGCTGGAGTTGGCGCGCTCGCGGCGAGTGCTCAACGTGCCGGCGAACCGATCGGCGTTGGACGTCATGCTCGACCGCGATCCGACCACCGCGTACTCCTGCCAGCAGGGGTTCTGCGGCACCTGCAAGGTGAAAGTGCTTGGTGGGCAAGTCGATCGCCGCGGGCGCACCGAAGAGGGCGACGACGACATGCTGGTCTGCGTTTCGCGCGCCAAAACCGGCCGCGTGGTGATCGACGCCTGAGCGCGGCGGTGCGCCACGCGCGGGCCCTGCTTCGAACGGCCTATGTCGGCCCTGGAAGTTCCCCCAAGCTGGAAAGCTCCGCGTGGACGGACTCGATGGCGGCCTGGTACTGCTCCTCGCTGAGGGTCTTCGTGTAGTACCGGTCCATGCGAAGCTGGTATTGCTTTTCTCGCAGTCGCCGGATGCGGTCGAGTCTGGCGGTATCGGCCGCAGACAACTCGAGCTCTTCGATGCTGATGTGGCCGGCCATGACTTGTTCAATCGGTGAGAGCCGGTAGCCGCAATGGGCGAGTAGCTCCAGATAGGCCTTGCAGTAAGGTCTTTCGCCGACTCGCCAGCTGTCGCGTTGGGTTCCCCACTCGAAGGCGCCAAGCACCATCGCCAGGATCACGACGTCGGGGCGCAGGTCGGCGTTGGCCGATACCGCCAGCTGCTCTGGTCGGGATTCGTTGATTCCGAGCAGGTTTGCCGCCAGTGCCATGCTGGCCGGGCAGTGCAACTCGGTCAGATAGTGGAAGTTGCGGGCAATGAAGACGTCAATCCACGGCGGCGGCGCTGTTAGCAGAGTGGCCCGAACCCAGTCACGCCGTGCACCGGCGACCGCGGTTGCGCGTCGGTCCAGTTCGCGCACCATCACCCAGTCGCGGTTGGCATCAGCGGCCGCCTCGGATTCCAGCTTGACTGGTCGACTGCCGGTGAACGTGGCGCAGCTCGTCACCTCGTCGAGTGCTAATGGTCGGGCTTGGTCAAACGTCAGGTAGGAAACGTAGACATCCAGCTCCGGCAGTCCGGTCCATCGGGTCAACTCGCCCAGGGTCGTCTTGCCGGGCAACAACCTGCAGATGTGATCCTGTTGCTCGAGATCACCGCGTGTGTAGATGAGACCCATCTCGCGGTGATGGCTGTCGCCACGCGTCCCGAGACCTACCCGCCAGCCGGCCGGCCCGGCGATCCCCGGCACGTAGTGCGAGGAGATTTCCACCAGCAGGTCATCGATGGTGGCCGAGGCGGGGAAAACCCAGAACTCCCGATGAGAGTCAACGTCGTCGCCCATGGCGACCGAGCTGCGGTCGACGGTCACCTTGACCGTGTCAGACATCTCTTGAGCCCTAACTGTCGTTGGCCGTGGGGCCTACAAACTATCGGAAACCGCGTCGCGTTCAGGGACACCAGCGCTGTGTTGCCACAGGCGGATGATTCCGCCGTGGCCGAAAGTCCCTTGATCTAGTGCCGTCGTGCCCTCGCGGTGCCGCGCCGACCGCGTGATCGTGAAGACGAGAGGCGCTATCAGAGGGGACGACGACATGAACACCCGTTTTCCGGACGCCGGAACGGTCCGGACGGCCCTGACTCTGGCATCGCGAGCCCCGTCGGTGCACAACAGCCAGCCGTGGCGGTGGCGGGTTGATGTGGCAAGCCTGCATCTGTACGCCGACGCCGACCGGCGACTGCCCAACACCGACCCCGATGGCCGCGACTTGATATTGAGTTGCGGCACGGCGCTGCATCACTGCATTGCGGCGTTCGCGGCGGTGGGATGGCAATCCAAGGTGACGCGGCTGCCGAACGAGGCTGACCCCGATCATCTCGCCACAATCGAGCTTTCCCCGCATTCCGCCGATTTCGTCGACATCGCGCTGGCCGCGGCCATCCCGCGGCGGCGCACCGATCGCCGCTACTACAGTTCGTGGCCGGTGCCCGTGGGTGACATCGCCCTGATGGCGGCGCGGGCCGCCCGCAACGGCGTCACGCTGTGCCAGGTGGAGGACATCGACGCGCTGCACGACATCGTCGTCCAATCGGTCCGCGATCACTTGACGCAGGAGTATCTCAGCGAGCTCACGACGTGGAGTGGGCGCTACTTCTCGGTCGCGGGCGTTCCCGCCCCCAATGCGCCGCTATCCGACCCCGCAGCGAAGATCCCGAGTCGGCTGTTCGCCGGTGCGACGCTGCCGATGGCACCGGACTCGTCCTCGGCCGAGGACAATGCCGTGGTCCTCGCGCTGGGCACTCGCCACGACGACCGGTTGGCACAGCTGCGCGCCGGTGAAGCCACCAGCGTCGTGCTGCTCACCGCGACGTCGACGGGGCTGGCCAGCTGCCCGGTCACCGAACCACTGGAGACGGCCGAGACCCGGGAAGCGGTCCGATCCGACATCTTCGGTGACAGCCACTACCCGCAGATGCTGCTTCGGGTGGGCTGGGCGCCGATCAATGCTGACCCATTGCCGGCGACGCCGCGACGTGACGTGGACGACTTCGTCGAGTGGGCGGACTGATCGCAGGCGCTAAACGTCATCTGGTGCTGCACCGAACGTGAACCGGCGTCCGGTGACGCTCTGCGGAACGATGCGCACATAATGCGTCTTTTCCGGCCTGGTCCACGGCAACACCTGTGCGCGCTCGGCCTCCTCGAGTTCCTCGGGCGTGCGCAGCGCACGTGCGGTGCCCCTGATGATCACGCTCCAGGCTCCGGCGACGTTGTGGTCATCGACTTCGAAGAGCACCCGATTGTTGATCGCCGAGCTGACCAGCTTGGTTCCCGTTGCGGTGCGGAACAGCACGCTACGACGCTGCACGACGTAGTTGACCGGGAAGATATCCGGCTGACCGTCGGCGTAGGTGACCAGCCGCCCCAGCGACAGGCTCTTGAGCAGCTCCCAGCACTCGTGCACCGGGAGGATGACGACTACGTCATCGGTCATCGAAGATTCCCTTCCTGCGCGTGCCATTCGTGGCCGCAATAGACCACTGCCACAAGGCTATTGACGCGTCGCCAGCTCACGCGTTGGCCGAAGGTCCTTTCCCTTGGAGGCCAAAGTCGTTGACTCAGTTACTTCTCGGAGAAACTCAGTCGAGAATATGGGATATTGGGTACCGGCAGGAAGGGCTCGGCATGGTCAAGGTGTTCCTGGTCGATGACCACGAGGTCGTCCGCCGCGGTCTTTCCGATCTGCTTGCTTCGGATCCCGATCTCGAGATCGTCGGTGAGGCCGGCACGGTGGCAGAGGCAAAAGCGCGGATACCGGCGTTGCGACCCGATGTCGTCGTGCTGGACGTTCGGCTCCCCGATGGCAACGGCATCGAATTGTGCCGCGACCTGGTGGCGGATCATCCCGACCTGCGCTGCCTGATGCTGACCTCGTTCACCTCCGACGAGGCGATGCTCGAGGCGATTCTGGCCGGCGCCAGCGGGTTCGTCGTCAAGGACATCAAAGGAATGGAGCTGGCGCACGCGATCAAAGAGGTGGGCGCCGGTAAATCGCTGCTGGACACCCGGGCGGCCGCCGCTTTGATGGCGAAGCTGCGCGGCGCGACCACGCGGGAAGACCCGTTGTCCGGGCTGACCGAGCAGGAACGAACGCTGCTCGGATTGCTCAGTGAAGGTTTGACCAACAGACAAATCGCCGCGCGGATGTTCCTCGCGGAGAAAACGGTGAAGAACTACGTGTCTCGGTTGTTGGCCAAACTCGGCATGGAGCGCCGCACCCAGGCGGCGGTATTCGCGTCGAAACTGAATCAGCGGTCAGGCCAATCGTCGACGCCGACGGACTGGTCGGGGTGACCGGAACCGAAAAGGGCTCGGCATTCGCCGGACTCGGACAGCGCGGGCTGGTCGACGAAATGCATCATCAGCTCGATGAGTTGCTGGCCGCCCGCGACCAAATGGAGCAGTTGTCGCGGGTGATCGTCGAGATCGGCGCGGGCCTCGACCTGGATGCGACACTGCACCGGATCATCAGCGCGGCAAGGGAATTGACCTGCGCACCATACGGCGCCCTGGCTATTCGTGATCGGGAGGGTGATCTGATTTCATTCGTCCACGAGGGCATGGACGACACGACGGTTCGCCGCATCGGACACCTGCCGGTGGGCAAGGGCCTGCTGAGCTTGTCGCTACTGGATACGCCTGCGCTGCGGATGGACGATCTCACCACCCATCACGCCGCGGCCGGTTTTCCTGAACACCATCCGCCGATGCGGGCCTTTCTCGCGGTGCCGATCACCATCCGGGGCACCGTGTTCGGCAACCTGTACCTCACCCACGTCGATCCCGCCCGGGTATTCTCCGAGTCCGACGAAGTTGCCGCGCGCGCATTGGCTTTCGGCGCCGCCGTGGCCATCGATAATGCGCAACTCTTCGAACGCGAGCGGACATCTGTCAAGTGGATGGAGGCCAGCCGCGAGATCACCACCGCGCTGCTGTCCCGGCCCGAGCCGCACCAGCGCCCCTTGCAACTGATCGCCGAGCGCGCACGCGTGTTGACCGACGCCGAACAGGCGATCGTGCTGGTTCCGGCCGACGCGGACGCTCCCGGCGAGCGGGTCGAGACGCTGGTGGTCTCGGCCGCGGTCGGCCGGCACGCCGCCGATGTGCTGGGTCAGCAAGTTCCGGTGGACGGCTCCACCAGTGGGGCGGTCTTCCGGTCCGGCGAACCGCTGATCACCGAGGAGCTGCGATACCCGATTCAGGCCTTCACCGACGTCGGGCAGCGCCCGGCGATCCTGGTGCCGCTACGCGCCCGCGACGAAGTCGTCGGGGTGATTGCCGTCGCCCGCGGAACCGATCAATCACCCTTCGACGAGAGTTATCTGGACCTGGTCAGCGATTTCGCCACGCACGCCGCGATAGCGCTGGTGCTGGCGTCGGCGCGCGAGGGCGCCCGCCAGTTGGCCATTCTGGCGGAGCGCGAACGCATCGCGCATGACCTGCACGACCATGTCATTCAGCGGCTTTTCGCGGCCGGCATCAACTTAAAGGGCACGCTGGCCAGGGCACGTTCGCCGGAAGTGGCCGAGCGGCTCAACCGCACGCTCGACGATTTGCAGACCATCATCGAGGAAATCCGCACCACGATCTTCGGGCTGCAATCCCCGGTCGCCGCCAGCGGCGATTTCCGGCAGCGCATTCAGCAGGTGGTCGCCGACCTGACCGGGAACCGGGACCTCGTCGCGACCGTGCGCACCGATGGGCCGATGACCGCGGTCGGCGGCGAGCTTGCCGACCATGCCGAAGCGGTCGCCACCGAGGCAGTCAGCAACGCCCTTCGTCATTCCGGAGCGACACGCCTGACCGTCGAGATCAGTGTCGCCGACATGTTGATCCTCGACGTCGTCGACAACGGATGTGGCATACCGGCCGGCAACGTGCGGCACAGCGGCTTGGCCAACATGAAGCGGCGTGCCGAGCAACTCGGCGGCACCTGCGAGATCACCACTCCGCCCGAGGGCGGCACCCGGGTGCGCTGGACGGCTCCGCTTATCGACTCGTGAGGGCGCGAATCATCGTGGCGTGCAAACCTTTTACTCGCGATCACCGGTGAGCCGGACGCGTTCATACGCGGTCAGCAGCAGGTGGTCGAAATCCGACTGGGTGCTTGATGCCAATCCCGCACGGCGAAAGTCATCGCCGATCTGTTCGGCCAGCGGGCGCAGCTTGATATTCGCCTCCTGCGACAGCCATTTGAGCAAGTCGAACGCCGCGCTGTCGGTGATGCCGTAGACCAGCATCAGCATGCCCTTGGCTTGTTCGATGGCGGCCCGGTGTTGGTTGATCTCAGCAAGTTTCGCGCTCATGGCGTCCTGCTGTGCCTGCTCGTGCGGTGGGGAGACGTCGATGTAGAACCCGTGCGTTCCGATCACGTCGCCCTCGTCATCGAACAGCCGGTCACCGACAACGACGACGTGGTGCACAATTCCGCGGGTGTCGACGATCCGATGGCGAGTGCTGAACGCCTGGTGGGTGTCAACTATCTGATCAATGGTGGCCGCGACGTGCCCACGGTCATCGGGATGCTTGTGCGACAGCACCAGTTCGGTGGTCGGCGTGACACTGCCGGGCTCATATCCATGCATCCGTTGGACTTGTTCCGACCATTCCCACCGTTGATCGGTGAAGTAAAACCGGAACCAGCCCGCCGGTTGCGCATCGCCTCCGGCCAACGCCTGTTCGACGTTGGCCGTCTGGCCGTCGAGTTCCCATTTCATCATCTATCCGTCTCCTGGCACCGGACTTGCACTTCGCCCCGAGAGTCCGGAGCCGGCGGCGGGCGGTGACCGCACGTGCACGCACTTGCGTGCCGGCGCGGCCACCGCCCGGCCCGCCGAAGGGATCAGGCGTTGATCACCTCATGCTGGGCGGCGCCTTCGCTGACGGCCCGCTGCGCATCGCCGCGACCGACGCTGATCTTGCGCGGCTTGGCCTTCTCCGCCACCGGGATATGCAGGCGCAGAACGCCTTCGGTGTAGGAGGCCTCGATCCGGTCGGTATCGAGGTTGTCGCCGAGCACCAACTGGCGGCTGAACACGCCGCGCGGCCGCTCGGTGGCCAGCATCTCGCGGTTGGGATCAACGGCCGGTCGTTCGGCGCGCACCGTCACCACATTGCGCTCGATGTCGATGTCCAGCGAGTCGGCATTGATACCCGGCAGGTCGAACTCGACGACGAAGTTCTCGCCTTCGCGCCAGGCATCCATCGGCATCACTGCCGGTCGGGCGGCGGTACCGAGGACCTGGTGGGCGAAACGGTCGAGCTCACGGAACGGATCTGAACGCATCAGCATGGTGGTCACCTCTCACTCCAATCTAGGCTGTGGGTCGGCAATTTCCTATGTCTAATGACATAGATTTGATATATCATCATCGACAAGCTAACGCAAGTGTGATAGACAGATTTTCTGAGCGAGTCAGCGAAGGAGATACGCGATGGCCGACTACCGCGGTGACGCGGGTGTTCCGGCGTCCGACCATGGTGTGTACGGCATCTCGGTTGCCGCCGAATTGACCGGTATCGCGGTGCAGTCACTGCGGCTCTACGAACGATACGGCTTGGTCGCGCCGGCCCGCAGCCGTGGCGGAACCCGCCGGTACAGCGCCGACGACCTGACGCGGCTCAAGCGGATCAGCGAGTTGGTCGACTCCGGAGTCAACCTGGCCGGCGTCGCACGCATTCTCGACCTGGAAGATCACAACGCCACGCTGTCGGCGGCGAACACCGACCTGCGGTCCACCAACCGGACGCTGCGAGAGGCGGCGAAAACGACCAAGCCCACCAAGCCCGGGACGCGCTGAGCCGATCGCGGATTGCACCGGTCGAGGTCGGGTACCCGTCCCGCT
>NZ_LZKU01000088.1 GCF_001672975.1 Mycobacterium sp. 1465703.0 | reverse complement strand
ATTCGGCGGCGGGCAGCTTGTCCTCGCGCAGGCAGTATTCGAGCGCGAAATTGGGTCCCGGTGTGTGCGTGGCGCGCACGTCGCTGATCAGCCGAAGCCAGGACGACGGCCGGGCGAGGAAGTCCAGGGGCGACATCGCATGCGTGGTGCCGCCCAACAGCACGACGAACATGTAGGCCGAGATCAGCCCCATGTCGTGGTGTTGCGGCAGCCACGAGGCCACCACCACGTCGCCGCTGGCGGAGGCGAGACCGTTGGCGATGATGTTGGCGTGGGTGACGATCACGCCTTTGGGATCACTGGTCGAGCCCGAGGTGTACTGCAGGAAGAGCACCTCGCCGGGAGTGTCTGCGACGGGCGCGCCACCGAAGTCCTGGGCACCGTCGGTGGCGAACCAGGGCAGCTCGGGCAGGGCGGCGCCCGACTCGTTCGCCCAGGCCTGCGCGCCTTGGCGCTGACCGAGCAGCAGGCGGAAATCGTACTCGAACTGCTTTGTCGACAGCACGGCCTTGGCCCCGCAATCGCGCGCGACGAAGCTGAGTTTGGCCAACCCTGAATCAAAGGACATCGGCAAGGGCGGGCTGACCGGAACGGCGATCACCCCGATGCGGGCGCACGCATAGAGCGCCGCGATCATTTCCAGACCGGGCGGGTAAACCAGTAGCGCACGATCGCCTGACTTGAGGCCGGCGTCCTTGGACAGGTAAGCGGCCAGTTCGCGGGTGCGTTCGGCGAAGCCCTGGTAGGTGTAGTGCTCGAGTTCGCGGCCATCGGCATCGACGAACCGGAAGAGGGTCTGGTCCGGCTTCAGCGCTTCCCCCTTGTGCAGGTAATCGATCAGCGTCTCCATGTCGGAGCGATCCCCCTTCCAGGTTGGTTTAGCCCGAGAACGACTTTCGTCGTAAATATAAAAACCAATGTAGCGCCGCAAGCCCGCCCCAAGCAAAACATCGACCAGCATTAATGGGTTTCACACAACGCTTTCACAGTTGAAACTTAACTGGCGAAATTAATTGCGCGAATGCTGATCTACGCGCCTACGGACTTCAGTATCTCAGGTGCCTACGAGCTGGGGTTACCGTCGCTGTCGCGTCTGAAATACTGATATACGCATGTACGAATTCGCGTATTTACTATTGGCGGTTCCGGACGTCAGACCGCGATCCAATAAATCGCTTTTACGTTCGTCACACCCAGGGTCGGAATAAATCAGAACAAAGGCTTTTTCGGCTCGGGTCTACCGGGGCTGTGCGATGCGGATCCGCGGGCCGGCGCGGGCCACCAGCTTCACGATGTCAAGGAAGCGCTCGCCGTCGATGATGGGCGACAGTGGCTCGCCCTCGGCTTCGATGATCATCTCGTGGCCGTTGACATCGCGTAGCCCATCGCCGCGAAGCAGGCCGTTGGTGAGCGCGGTCGGAAGCTGCGCCACGATCTTCGATGGCCGTAGATGGCCGGCCTGGAAATGCAGCGCGCCGGGCTTAGCGGCCTTCGGGAACAACCGCAGCGGGCCACCGATGCGCAGGTCGATCGCGCCGGCGTGCAACAGGCTGTGGGTGCGCGACGGAACCTCGTCGCCGTCGATGACCACACGTGCCCGCGTCGGCGTGAACAGGATCGAGGCGTAGTTCGGCGTCTTCACCCGGCTCGGGGCGATCTTGGAGGTGATGTAGTCGCCGAAGCTGCGGGCGATCACCCGCGCGACGGCCAGCCGGCCGTGATCCGGTGCGTCGTAATACCGGTCGTAGAACCGGTTGCCCACACCCCCGGCCGCCAGTCCGAAGCAGAGCCGATGAAATGCCGTGCCGTCGGCGGTGTGACCGTCGATCACCAACGTGTCCAGGAACACCTCGGGCGGAGGTTGATCCTTTTCCGCGGCGGCCGCCAGCGCGCGGATGATCGCTTCGGGGCGCCCACGCACCCGGGCCTTTCGCGCGACGGCGTTGACGCTGCCGCCGTTGGTCGGGACGAAGGTGGGCCAGCGCTGCGGGTCATCGATGCACTGCTCGATGTCGTTGATCAGCCAGTGCAGTGCGCCGTCGCCGCCGTCACCGACCAAATGGGTGACCCGGGACGAGATCTGGCGGATGGTTTCCCGGAGCTCGTCGATGGAAGCGGTCTCATGAACCTCGCCCCAAGGGCCGACGATGCGACGCAACTCGGCGATGCGGTCGCGAGAAGCGGCACGATTTTTCCGCGCTTTCGGATTGACGATGACACCTAGATACATCCGGCGATCCCCGGTGCGTACCTGACAACATTCCGCCGTCTTGGCAACCGCTCAGGTGGGATTTCGCTGGTCATCCCAGGCACGATACCGGGCGTACCGATAGACCAGTGACGCTCCCGCGTGCCGCCGCAAGGCGCCTCGGCCCGAAAGCCTTCGGCGCAATTGCGAAGTTAGGGTGTCTGCCATGGCCGATTGGACCGCAGCAGAGCTGCCCTCGTTCGCCGGAAGAACGATCATCATCACCGGAGCCAACGCCGGGCTGGGCGAGGTCACCGCCCGCGAGTTGGTTCGGGCCGGCGGCCACGTCATCCTGGCGGTCCGCAACACCGCTAAGGGTCAGACCGCCGCCGCGCGCATGACCGGCTCAGCGGCCGGAACAGCTGAGGTGCGTCAGCTCGACCTGCAGGATCTGTCGTCGGTGCGCCGCTTTGCCGAAGGCATCGACGCGGTCGACATTCTGGTCAACAACGCCGGCATCATGGCCACCAACCACGCGGTGACCGTGGACGGTTTCGAAGGCCAGATCGGCACCAACCACCTGGGTCATTTCGCGTTGACCAACCTGCTGTTGCCCAAGCTGACCGACCGCGTGGTCACGGTGTCCTCGCTGATGCACCACTTCGGCTACATCAGCCTCAAAGACCTGAACTTCGAGTCGCGGCCGTATTCGGCGTGGCTGGCCTACAGCCAGTCGAAGCTGGCCAACCTGTTGTTCACCAAGGAGCTGCAGCGACGGTTGAATGGCGTGCCCACGTCGCTGCGGGCGCTGGCGGCTCACCCCGGCTGGTCGCACACCAACCTGCAGGGCAACTCGGGCCGCAAGCTGGGCGACGCGGCGGTGCTGGCGGTCGACCGGATCGTGTCCACCGACGCCGAGTTCGGCGCCCGCCAGACGCTGTACGCGGTCTGCCAGGACTTGCCGGGCGACACCTTCGTCGGTCCCCGATTCGGGCTGTACGGCCGCACCCAGCCGACGTGGCGCAACTGGCCGGCGAAGCGCGTCGGCACCGCCACCGCGCTCTGGGAACTGTCCGAGCGGCTCACCGGGACGAAATTCCCGCTCTGAGGCGGTTTGGGCGACGTCGTCGCTCGAGCGGATAACCGTCAACCCGCCGGTCCGCTCGAGCCGTGACTAGATTGGTTGGGTAGCGCCATCGCTACCCAGCAAGGAGGTAATGCCATGTCGGACGCGCATCTGGCGGCCATTATCGCCCTGTGCGCCGCGCTGGCGTCCGCGGTCGGCAACGTGATCCGGCAACGGTCCGCGCAGGAGGTCACCGACAAACAGGTGGGCCATTTGACGTTGTTTGGCATGTTGCTGCGCGATAAGCGTTGGTGGCTGGGCGGTTTGGGAGACATCGGCAGTTACGTCCTGCTGGCTGCCGCGCTGGACAAGGGCTCGGTTTTGCTGGTGATGTCGCTGCAGGTGACCGCGCTGTTGTTCGCGCTCCCGCTCTACGTGCGCATGACCGGTAACCGCATCACCCGCCAGGAGTGGACGTGGGCGCTGTTGTTGGCGGTGGCGCTGGCGGTACTCATCGCGGTCGGAGATCCGACCGGTGGCCAGCAGCGGGCGCCGCTGCACATCTGGATCGCGGTGGCCGTGGTGCTCGGCCCGCTGTTGCTGCTGGGTTTGCTGGGCGCGCGTATCTGGGCGGATCGCCCGGTCGCGGCGCTGCTGCTGGCGGCGGTGGCCGGCACGTTGTTGGCGGTATTCGCGGTGCTGATGAAAGGCGTCGTCGACATCCTTGAACACCATCCGGGCCAGTTGTGGCACACCTTCGAGTTCTACGCGCTGGTGTTCTGCGGGGTGGCCGGAATGATCTATCACCAATCGGCCTATCGCGCCGGGGCCCTCACCGCCTCGCTGCCGACCATCATCGTGGCCAAACCCGTGGTGGGTGGGGTCCTCGGCATTGTCGTACTCGGGGAAACGCTGGTGGCCGGCGGCTGGGAGTGGCTTGTGCTTGCGGTGACCGCGGTGCTGGTGTTCGTCGCGACGGTGGGCCTGGCCCGCGGTGAGGCCGCCTCTATGTCGGCCGGCGCCGGGCGTGACGTGAAGTCCAGCGCTCGGCCGACGGCACCCTCCCAGGCTTGAGCGTCACAGCAGTCCGGGCAGTTGTCGGTCGGTCGCGTATTTGACGATGACGGCCGGCGAGACATGTGGAATGGGGCGTCAAGCCGATAGAACGACCTCGGCGCCACGCCGGTGGCCACCACACTGACCACCATCCAGGTGACCATGTCCGACAGATTGAGCTGGCCCGCATGCGTGGTGGCTCCGCCAGCGACAGGAAAACACTCAACCGAGAATGGGCGCGCTAGCGAATGGCTTTTGCCAAGCATTTGCGGCGTAGGTTCCCGCGAGCCACCCGGTGGGCGGCGTAGTCGGACGAACTAAGGGTTGATCGTGTTGTCGCCGACCTGGCGGCCCCAGACGTACTCGATCGCATACGGCGATCCGGTGTCCAGGTGGTTGTAGGGGGCGATGCTGTTGGCGGTGTCCATCACCAACTCAGGTGCTGGCCAAAAGTCACGGGTGATCGGCTGCCAGCATCCCGGCGCACCGCCGGGGCCGCCGCGCGCGTTCACCCTCGGCAGGTTCTCCGGGTAGATGTAAGGGTTCGGAGCGCCGCCGACCACCCCGGCGATGCCGCCCACCAGCGATGCGATGACGGGCACCGCGGACACCGGGTTCGCAATCAGCCCCAGCCCGGACAGCACCTTGGTGTTCATGTTCAGCGAGTAGCCGTTGAATCCGCCCTCGGCCGCACCCGTCGCCGCCAGCGCACCCTGTTCGTTGCGCATCAAGCAATAGATTTCCGGGCTGTAGGTGTCCAACAGCTGCGCCGTCGGCACCAGATCGGCGGCACCGCGGGCCAGATACGGCCCACCCTTGTTGAACAGATCCGCACCGGTGTTACCGAACCCGGCCGCCGACAACAACGCCTGATCCAAATCCTTCTGCTGGGCATTGATGGTCCGCGAGGTGATCACCGCGTTGTTCAAAAAATCGAACAGATCCGGCGCCGCGTTCGCATAGGTATCGCCCAACGCCGCCAACTGCTGAATGTCCTTGCGCGCCTGGGG
>NZ_LZKU01000087.1 GCF_001672975.1 Mycobacterium sp. 1465703.0 | reverse complement strand
AGGTGAGGATCCGATGAGAAACATCTGGCGGCTCTTCGCATTCGACATCCTGGCCCCGCTGGCCGCCATCGCGGCGCTGCTGGCCATCGGGCTGGTGCTCGGCTGGCCGCTGTGGTGGGTGTCGGCGTGCTCGGTGCTGATCCTGCTGATCGTTGAAGGTGTGTTAATCAACTTCTGGCTACTGCGCCGCGATTCGGTCAGCCTCGGCACCGACGACGACGCACCGGGGCTGCGGTTGGCGGTTGTGCTGCTGTGCACGGCCGCGCTGGTGGCGGCCGTCGCCACCGGCTACACGCACTGGACCAAGACCGACAACGACTTCACCAACGACTCCCGCAAAGTCGTTCAGATCGCCACCGGCATGGCAGAGGCGATGGCGTCGTTCAGCCCCACCGCCCCGACCGGTTCCATCGACCGGGCCACGGCGATGATCGTCCCGGAGCACGCCGCGGGGTTCAAAGAGCAGTACACGAAGTCCAGCGCCGAACTGGCCCAGCACAACGTCACCGCGCAGGCCGCGACGGTGTCGGCCGGAGTCGAGGCCTTGGGGCCGTCGGATGCCAGCGTTGCGGTGATCCTGCGGGTAACGCAGAACACTCCGGGACAGCCGCAAAGCCAGGTGTCGCCGGCGCTGCGGGTGACGCTGAGCAAGCGCGGCAGCGACTGGCTGGTCGCCGATGTGCTGCCGGTCAGATAGTCAGTTGGATTCGGCTGAACGGGCGGTCTTCACCTTGACGAACCGGTCGGACAGTCGCCGGATCCGGATCATCAGTGCGGCCGTCGGACTGGTGCTGCCGTCCAGGTAGCCGCCCAGCTCCTCGGCGGTGACCCCGATGCGGGACGCGAATTCCTGCGGGGCAAGACCCGATCGGTCGATCAGCAGCCCCACGTGCCGAGCCACCTCGGCGCGTTCGTTGGCCTCCAGGTGGGTCCGGGCACGCTCGAGCACTTCCCACAGGGCCTTGGCGATGCCGTACGGCCGGGTGCCTTCCAGCACCTCTTCAACCTGGCGGGCGGTCCGCCCGTACGGGTCGCGCTTGAGCGCGCCGGCGATGCGCTTCCAGGTCGCGATGTCGCCGCCCTGCAGGGCGGAACGGATGGCGGCCGTCGGCCAGAACTCCACCGGCTGGTCGGGGTCCTGAAAGGAGCCGGTCGGCCCACCTGCCGGCCCATGGGGGCGTTGCCGCGGTTCGGGTGCCGGCCGGTGCGGCGGCGGCGCGGGGCGTCGGTCGGGTGCCAACGTCACTTCGCCTCCTCCAGCATCGCTACGGCCACGGACAGACAGCGCTGCCGGATTGCCTCCCAATCCGAGGTGCCGTCGTCTTCCGATCCCTGCTCTTCCGGGCGGTCGCACGGGTCGGGATCTGCGAGTCGGCGCACCAACTGGGTGGCAATCCACTCCCGCCTGGACGATTTACAACAGTAATACCTGTCCATTCCGGCCAGCACCACCGCTGCGGTCTCAGGCGCCAACGAATCGACCATGTCTGCAAAATCGGCATAATCGCGCCGACTGTTACGCCGCATGATGAGGTAACCCTTCAGCCGCAACGCCTCCGCACCGGTCGGTACCAGCAACCGGTCGCCGGTCGGCAGTTGCACGTTGGTGGTCTCGACCGGGCTCCGCCGTTCGTATTTCGGCCCGTCGCCGGCGGCCGCGTTGCTGTCGCTCTCCAGCGCGTCGATCGCGACCGACAGACGTCCCCGCCACAGCGTCACCGGGTGAACGGGCCGGTCCGCCCCGGCGATGGCTTTAGCGATGCCGTTGCGCGAGGTCAGGCCGCCGACCAGCTTCTTGGCCGGCAAGGAACCGTTGGGATGGCCGTTGGGACCGGGCTTCTTGTCGGCCGCGCCCACCCCGACGCTCACCCTTTCCTCGCTCAGGGCGACCTGGTGGGGAATCTGCCCGGGCCCCAAGCCGCGGCTGGGGTCCTCGTCAGCACCCGACGCTGTGGCGCTGCGGCCGCAGCCGGTGAAGGCCAGCGGATCGGTCACGCAGATCGCGTCGGGCGCCAGATGCTTGAGCTTGGCGGCGGACTTGAGCACCATCCGCAGGTCGGCGCTGGGCGCCACCAGCGCCGAAATGTCGTCAGGGATGACGACGACGTCGCCGAGATCGACCTCGGGCAGCGGCCTGTCGAAGTCGACCGACGGCAGGACACGGGACAGCCACGACGGCAGCCACCAGTTCCACTGGGCGAACATCGCCATCAGGGCCGGCACCATGACCAGCCGGACCACCGTGGCGTCCACCGCGATCGCGACCGCGCAGGCCACCCCGATCTCGGCCACCAGCGGCATGCCGGCGAACGCGAAGCCGACGAACACCGCGATCATGATCAGCGCGGCGCTGGTGATGGTGCGGGCGCTGGTGCTGACGCCGTAGGCGACCGCATCGCGGGTGTTGCCGGAGTGCAGGAAGCGCTCCCGGATCCGGGTCAGCAGGAAGATCTCGTAGTCCATCGACAACCCGAAGGTCATCGCCAGCACCAGCGGCGGAACGGTGCTATCGATCGAGCTGATCTGGGCGAAGCCGAGATCCTTCAACCAGCCCCACTGGAACACCATCACCAGGCTGCCGTAGGCGGCCGCGACCGACAGCAAGGTCATCAGCACGCCCTTGAGCGCCAGGAACACCGAGTGCACGGAGACCAGCAGCATCACGAACGCGATCAGCGCGACGATCCCCAGCACCACTGGCTCGGTCTTGGACACCTGGTCGTCGAAGTCTTTGATCAATGCGGTCGGACCGCCGACGTCGACGCGCGCCGTGCCGGCCTCGGGGACCTTGGGCAGTTGGGCGCGCATCCAGCCGACGGTTTCACGGGCCTTCATGTCCTCGGGGTCCACCGACAACACCGCGGACAGCAGCGCGCTGCCGTTGTCCTCGGCGAACTGCGGCGGTGACACCGAGACGATGTTGGGGGCCTGCGACATCCGCTGGCGGATCGCGCCGAGGGTGCGACTGTGTTCGGGAGAGGCGGCGCCGCCGTCGGGGAAGTTGATCAGCACCCGGATCGGGCCCAGCGCGCCGGGACCGAGCGCCTGAGCCGCGGCACCCACCCCAGCGCGGATTTCGTGTGACGAGTCGAACTGGCGCAGCAGGCTGTTGCCCAGCACCATCGATGCCGCCGGTGCGGCCATCACGAGCAGCACCAGCGATGCGGCCAGCGCGGACATCCATGGCCGGCGCATCACCCAGCCGACCCAGCGGTTCCAGAACCGGGATTGGGTGCTTTCCGGCCGGCGCGACCAGTGCAGCAGCGCCGACCGCTTGGCGGCCGCCCGGCCGAACGTCGCGAGCGCCGCGGGCGTCAGCGTCGTCGAGGTCAACATGGCCACCGCGACGGCCAGAATGGCGCCGGTGGCCATCGATTTCAGCGCCGGAGTGTTGATCACGTAGATGCCGGTGAGCGACGCGATCACCGTCATGCCGGACAACACCACGGCCAGCCCGGAAGTCGCCATCGCGGCGTCGACGGCTTCGCGGGGCTGGCGTCCGGTGCGCAGCTCTTCGCGGAACCGCATGAGAATAAATAGTGAGTAGTCGACCGCGAGCGCGATACCGAACATCGACACCGTCGACGTCACGAACACCGACATGGTGGTGTAGGCGGACAGCAGATAGACCAGGCCCATGGTCACCACCACCGTGCAGATGCCCAGCGCAAGCGGGATGGCCGCGGCGGCCAGCGACCCGAAGACGGCGAGCAGCACGATCAGAATGACGGGCAGGTTCCACTTCTCGGCCGCGGCGATGTCGTGCTTGGTGTTGGCCGCCGCTGCGGCGGAGAGCGCGCCCTGCCCGATGACGTAGAGCCGCACTCGGCCGTTGGCGGTCTGGCCGGGTTGATCGCCCTTGATGCCGACCTTGGTGCGCAACTGCTTGGCCACGTCGCTGGTGTTACGGGAATCCAGCCGCACCGACAGCACGTATGGCCGGTCGGGTTGCGGCGGCCGCTGGGTGGGGTTGGGGATTTCCGCGGTGCCCGGGATCCCGGTGGCGATCTGTCGCAGCTGCGCGACGGCGTCGTTCATGTCCTGGTAGCTGGCATCGGGCCGGGGCGCGGCGACCAGCGCCAGCGACGATCCGCCCTGGTCGTGGTAGAGATCCTCGAGTTGATCGTGAACCGCCAGCGATTGCGACCCGGCCACGTCGAACCCGCCGCCGGTGAGATTGCCCGACTGTGTCAGAGCCAAGTAGACGGCCGGAACCAATGCCAGCAACCAGCCTGTGAAGACCAACCAGCGGTACTTACGCAGGCTGCGGCTGAGGCGCATCATTAACTGCTGGATTTTGTCGCTCCCCGGTTCTCGCGTATCGCGTGCTGGCGACGATACCGCAGCGGCCTGTGGATTATGTCGGGTTATCTACATCCTGAGCTGCGGTGACAGCGTTGTTGCCAAGACGCTGCGAAGACGTTGTGAACCGGTGACCAACCGGGATTTCGGTCACATGCCCGGTGCCGGGAATCGTTCGGACTGGCAGCGGTGATATCGGCGATGGCAGGATGTCGAATGGCCCGCGAGGCCCCGGGGGAGTCGGGGGATGCCTGTACTCAGTGGGCCGTCTGTTACAGCCGTTTGCGAGGCGCCGATGCCGGCGATCCGCCGCAAACTCAAAGGAGTTATCCATGATCAAAGCCACCGCCGGTCGGGGCCGCATAATGTTGGCCGGACTGATCGCCGCCACGGTGCCCGGTGCGGCCGTCGCTGTCCTCGTCGGAGCTCCGGCGACCGGTGCCAATGACCCGTGCGCGGCCAGTGAGGTCGCCCGGACCATCGGATCGGTGTCCAAGTCGATGGGTGACTACCTGGACTCGCACCCGGAGACCAACCAGACGATGACGTCGATGCTGCAGCAGCAGGCGGGGCCGCAATCGTTGGGCGGGCTGAAATCCTACTTCGAGGCCAACCCCAAGGTCGCAGGTGACATGACGTCGATCGCCCAGCCGCTGACCAGCCTGTCGATGCAATGCAAGTTGCCGATCTCGCCTTCACAGGCGCTGGGCATGATGCAGCAGGCGCAAGGCGCGGCCGGCGCGCTTCCCGCGCTGCCCGGCAACCCGGCGGGTGCATCGCCGTTGGGCGGCACCGCCGGCGGTCCCCCAGCCGCCGCGCCGCGGCCGGCTCCGCCCGCGGCAACCAACCCGCTGCCGGGTCCGCCGCGGGGCAACACCGTCGGCTAAAGCTGGCCGTCCTGCTCTGGATTCCGGTCGGCCGGATTCTGTTCTGCCGGAGTGCGGTCGGGCGGTAACGGCCCCTGCAGCGCGGTCTCGGTCGGATCGGCGGGTAGGTCGCCGGCCAGGGCAACCAGGGGTAGCGGACCCGTGATCGGGTCCTCGTCGGCGCCGGCGACGTTCTCGGTGCGGAATACGAAGAAGAACACCACCCAGCCGATTGCCGAGATGAGCAACCAGCTGATCAGCCGGTAGATCAGCATCGCGGAGATCGCGTTGGGCAGCGACATCCCGCTGGACACCAGGCCGGGCACCAACACCGCCTCGACGACCAGCAGGCCACCGGGCATCAGCGGGATCGTGCCCACCGCGCGAGCGGCCGCGTAGGCCACCGTCAACCCGGCCACCGAAGCGTGGTCCCCGGCGGCATATGCGGCGAAGCCCAGGCAGGCGACGTCGGCAATCCAGTTGAACATCGACCAGCCGAACGCCACCCCCAAGTCCCGCCGGCCCAGGCTCACTGACTCGAGTTGCCTCAGCGTCTCGCGCCACTTGTCCAGGCCGGTCTCGGCCGGCCTGCCGCGAATCGAGTTGACCCACGCCAACACTCGGCTGCCGATGCCTTCGATCAGCTCCGGGCGGGACGCGACGGCCTGGGCCAGCAGCAGCAGCGCGACGAAGCCGCCGAGGGTGAACAACAGCGAGAACGGGTTGTTCTTGGCGCCCAGCAGGAAGGCGCCGCCCAGACCGAGCAAAGCCAGCCCGACCGCCTGCAGCACACCCGACATCACTAACTGCCACGACGCCACCACCGTCGAGGCACCCCACAGCCGCTGCTGTCGGAACAGGAAGGTCGCCGACAGCACCGGCCCGCCGGGCAGCGTGGTGCTCAGCGAATTGGCGGCGTAAAAGGCGGCCTCGGAGCGCAGCTGCTTGACGTTCACCCCGGCCGATCTGAGCAACGTCCGCTGGATCTGAGCAAAGCTGTGCATCGATGCCGCGGCCGCCGCCACCGACGCGAGCAACCACCACCAATTCGCCTCATACAGACTCATCCAGGCCTTGGCCAGCTGATTCCAGCCCAGCGACACCTCGACGGCAAGCACGATGGCAACCACGCCGAGGATCACCCAGCGCAGCCACCAGTACTTCCCGCGCGAGGTTTCCTCACGCGGAAAGTCGAGCTTGCGGGCGGGTGCGTGGTGCGGCACGTGATTTAGGGTAACGGTGCAGGTGGCGACGCGATCGCTGCACGTCGCCTACCGTGTCAGGGTCGTTCTGGGGTCGTAACCGGATCGTGCCGACGCGATGACTCCGCACGACGCGCGGACGGGTGCGGACACGTTTGGCAGCGCCCCCCGGTGGATAGGCTGGCCAAATGTCAGCAAACCCCGACGACGCGTCGGTCGAACCCCTCGTCCGCAAGACCGCAGCCTGGGCGTGGCGTCTGCTCGTCATCCTGGTCGCCGTGCTGGCCCTGTTGAAGGTGGTCCAGAAACTGGAGGTCATTGTCGTTCCGGTGCTGGTGGCGCTGCTGTTGAGTGCGTTGCTGGTGCCGGTGGTCGACTGGCTGGACATGCGGGGTTTCCCCCGCGGCGGCGCGGTGGCACTGGTGTTGTTGGTCGGCTTCGCGATCCTGGGCGGCATTCTGGCGTTCGTCATCCTGCAATTCATCGACGGTCTGCCCGGCCTGACCGAACAGGTGACGAAAAGTATCGAGTCGACCCGCCGCTGGCTGATCAACGGGCCGGCACATCTGCGCAACGAACAGATCGACAACGCGGGCAACGCCGCCATCGAGGCGTTGCGCAACAATCAGGCGAAGCTGACCAGCGGTGCGCTCTCCACCGCGGCCACCGTCACCGAATTGGTCACGGCGGCGGTGCTGGTGCTGTTCACGCTGATCTTCTTTCTGTACGGCGGGCGCAACATCTGGCAGTACGTCGTGCAGATCATCCCGTTGGACGTCCGCAACCGGGTGCACGAGGCCGGCACCGCCGGATATGGGTCTCTGATCGGGTACGTGCGGGCCACCTTCCTGGTGGCGTTGACCGACGCGGCCGGCGTAGGAACCGGGTTGGCCATCATGGGCATCCCACTCGCGCTGCCGCTGGCATCGCTGGTTTTCCTGGGTGCGTTCATCCCGCTGGTCGGTGCCCTGGTCTCGGGCTTGGTGGCCGTCGTGGTCGCGCTGTTGGCCAAGGGAATCGTCTACGCGCTCATCACGCTGGGCCTGCTGATCGCGGTCAACCAGGTCGAGGCCCATCTGCTGCAACCGCTGGTGATGGGCCGCGCGGTTTCGATTCACCCGCTCGGGGTGGTGCTCGCCATCGCCACCGGCGGTGTCGTCGCCGGGATCGTCGGTGCCTTGCTGGCGGTTCCGACCGTGGCGTTCCTCAACAACGCGATCCAGGTGTTGTTGGCGCCGAATCCGTTGGCCGAAGCCGAGAAACAGACTGAGGAAGCGGACGAGAAGAGCGCGATCCTGCAGGCCGAACCCGACAAACCCGAGAGCGAAGCCGGCTGAGGCCGAACGCTTTTCGTGGTTTATCGGCGCGCAGTGCGCTGCCTACAGCCGTCCCTCGCGGCGCAGCAGATCCTGGGCGGACAGGCCACCCCCGGAGCGCCGGCGCTGCCGCGCCGGGTCGCCGTTCTCGCCCTGCCCGCGCGCGTTCACCTGCTCGGTGGCCGCGTTGGGATCGTTGCCTTCCGCGCGCATCTTCGGCAGCGCGGTAGTGGGTTCGGCAGCTTCGCTGTCGCCGTCGTCGGCCCGATTGCCGGGAACCGGGATGGCCCGGGTCTGATCGTCGGACGGCGGTGCCGCCGGACCCGGCGTGGGGGGCCGCTGCTGGGCGGAATTGGTCGCCGGGCGCGGGGCGGCCGACCGGTCACGGCCGGGTGCACCCTGAGCGGAGAAGCGGGTGGTGCTGGCTTCGGTGGGATGGCTGGGCCGGGCCGGGGTGCGCGTGCCGGCGGCTTCGCTCGCCCGCATGCTCGCCCCACTTGGAGAGGGCTCCTGGGCGGGCCGCAGCTCGGGCGGGGCAGCCGGGCGGGCCGCCCGCGACGGCTCCAGCGGGCCGGGATGAGTAGGGTCGTGCGGTGGCCGCGGCGCCGCGGCCACCAGGCTGGCCGCCACCGGCGGCCGCGCCGGCCGGCCATTGAGGGTGGGCCGCTTGCGCTCGTCAGGCAGGTCGATCTCGCCCAGCCCAATCTTGTTCTGCAGGCGTCGCGCCCAACGCGGCGCCCACCAGCAGTCGTCGCCGAGCAGCTTCATCACCGACGGCACCAGGAACATCCGCACCACGGTGGCGTCCAGCAGCAGTGCCGCCATCAGGCCGAAGGCCAGATATTTCATCAGCACCAGATCGGAGAACACGAACGAACCGGCCACCACCGCCAGCACCAGCGCGGCCGCCGTGATCAGGCGTCCGGTGGTCGCCGTCCCGATCCGGATGGCCTCGGCCGTCGACATGCCGCGTTCACGTGCCTCGACCATGCGCGACACCAGGAACACCTCGTAGTCGGTGGCCAGACCGAAACCGACCGCGACGACCAGCGCGATGAGCACCACCATCAGCGGCGTCGGGGTGAAATTCAGCACGCCCGACAAGTGCCCGTCGACGAAGATCCACGTCAAGATGCCCAGGGTGGAGCCCAGCGTGAGGGCGCTCATCAGCACCGCCTTGACCGGCAGCACCACCGACCCGAAGGCCAGGAACATCAGCAGCAGGGTGGCGCTGAGCAACAGCACCAGCATCAACGGACCCTTCTCGGCCAGGCTGTGGATGCTGTCCTGCTCCAGCGCCGGCGTGCCGCCGACATAGAGGTTCAGCCCCTTCGGGGGATTCACCGACCGCAGTTCGGAGAGCTTCTTCGCTGCATCGCTCTTGTTGAGCAGGCCGTTCTGAATCACCCGCACCGAGCCGTCCTTGGGCACCGATGTCCCGTTCGGGCCGGCCACGCAGGGGTTACCGGCGATGGTCGGGCAGGCGCGTTCCTGCCAGGTCTTGTCGGTGAAGCCGCCGATCGAAGAGATCCTGTTGCGGATGTCGGCAACCTGCTGATCGGTCACCTTGCTGCCGTTGGTGCTCTGGATCACCATCGTGAGCTGCTCGGTCCGGTAGCCGGGGAATTGCTTGTCGAAGTGCTCCTGCGCCAGGCGCACCGGATTGTCCGGGGGCAGGTACTTCTCGCTCATGCCGCCGAACGACAGGTTGCCCAGCGGGATGACCAGCAGGATCATGCCGACGGCGATCGGGATGGCGAAGGCCAGCGGGCGCTTCATCACCCAGTTGACGAGCTTGCCCCAGAACCCTGCCTCGACCTCTTCGCGGGTTTTGGTCTTCTGCAGCCGGTCGGCCAGCCAGTTCAGGTAGGCGCGCGAATACTTCCAGTTCCGCAGGAACGGCACCCGGAACGCGGTCCGCACGCCCAGCGCGTCGACGTGGCGGCCGAGGATCCCCAGGCACGCCGGCAGGAAGGTGATCGACAGCAACGCGGCAAGTCCAACGGCGGCGAAGATTGCGTAGGTCAGCGAATGCACGAAGCCCTGCGGCAGCACCAGCAGGCTGGCGCTGGACGCGATGATCAGCACGGCGGAGAAGGTCACGGTGCGCCCGGCCGTCATCACGGTTCTTCGCACCGCGGCCTCGGTGTCGTAGCCCTCGGCTATCTCCTCCCGAAACCGGCTCACCACGAAAAGCCCATAGTCGATGGCGATACCCAGGCCGATCAGCGATACGACCGGCTGGGCGAAGAAGTGCACCGGCCCGAAGGCGGCGACCAGGCGCAGGATGCCCAGCGAGCCGGCGATGCTCAGGCCACCCACGATGGCCGGCAGGCCGGCGGCGACCGCGCCGCCGAACACCAAGAACAGCACGACCGTCACCAACGGCAGCGCCAGGACCTCCATGCGGCGCTGGTCGGTGGCGATGGTGCCGGTCAGCGCTTCGGCGATGGGCTCGAGGCCGGCCAGCTGCACGGTGCCGCCGTCGAGCTTCTGCATGGCCGGCTGGATGGCCTTGTAGTTGTTCAGGATGCTGTCGTCGTCGTCGCCCTTCAGCGGGATGGACACGAAGGTGTGCTTCTTGTCCTCGCTGACCATGCCCTTGATGACGGGATTGGTGCTGTCCGGCGCCGCAAGCCAGCCGGCCCAGCCGACGACCTGGTCGGGGTGGTCGGTCTTGAACTTGTTGAGTTCGCCGACGATCTTCTCCCGCCACGCCGAATCATCGACCGTTTTGCCGTTGGGGGCGGTGAAGGTGGCCACCACATGGCTGGTCCGATCGCGGCCGTAGGTCTGGTCGCCCAGCACCGAGGCCTTAACGGATTGGCTGCCTTCGTCGTAGAAGCCGCTCTGTGTAACATGCTTGCCCAGGCTGATTCCGAAGACGCCGCCCAGCAGACACAGAGCTACCGTGACCCCGATCACGATGTACCGGTACCGGTACACAGTTCGACCCCACCAGGCGAACACGCAAGCTCCTTACTGGATCGTCAACGACCCGCGCATTGGTTTTCCAGTGTCACACACGCGCGGTCAACAGCGCGGACAGCGGCCGGAACGGCTGCAGCCACGCACCCTGGTCAGGCAGCGAATCTAGGCCGATCCGCGGCAACGGCTCCCGGAAGACACCGGCGATGTCCTCCAGATCAACGAAGTCCAAGGTATCCGACGCTAGCGCCCAACTCGCATGTTCGCGAAATCCGATCACCTGGACGCTGACCCCGGTTCGTGCGATGTCCTCGAGCGGTTGACGAAACGCCTGACCGTCGGCCGACGCCACTACCAGCGCCGCCAGCCCTTCGGTGCGCCGCAGTTCGATGTGGGCCAGCATGTCGCGGTCGACGTCGCTGTCTTCGTCGATCTTCGGCTTGGCGAACACCGCAAATCCCACGTTACGGAGCGCGTCCACCCAGGGCCGGACGACGTCGGCGCTGCCCGGCGCGATGTTGGTGAACACCGTGGCCTCGGGTTCGACCACCACGCCCGGCCGCCCGGCGCTGACCTCGGCGGTGCGCGCCAGCAGCCAGCGCCCCAGCGCGTCGAAACGCGGGCGTTCCAGCGCCGTCGGGCGGCGGCCCAGGATCGAGCCCAAACCCATGTCGAGGTTGGGGGCGTCCCACACCAGCAACACCCGTCCACCCGGGGGAGAGAAATCACCCAGCGCGTCGCCGGACAGCACCGCGGGCGGTGCGACGGGACCTGGCCCCGCCGCGGTCTCTTCGGTCAGGCTCATAGTCATCGCCTACTCATCGTCTAAGCCAAATGAATTCGGTGACGGCGCTGCCCGCTTCTTGAGCCTTCGTCTCGTACTTGGTGGTCGGGCGCCGGACCGAGATGGGCAGCGCACTGTCGCCGGCGACCGGACGCAGCCGGGGTTCACCCGCACCGACCTCAGCGATGTGTTCGGCGTAGCCGGCGTGGTCGGTCGCAACGTGCAGGACACCACCGGGGAGTAGCCGGTCGGCTATCAGCCCAATCGTTCCCGGCTGCAGGAACCGGCGCTTGTGATGCCGCGCCTTCGGCCACGGATCGGGAAAGAAGACGCGAACCCCGGTCAGCGAACTCGGAGCGATGAGGCGTTGCAGGACGTCGACGGCGTTGCCCCGGATCAGCCGGATGTTGCTTACCTTGTCGCGGTCGATCGCGCACAACAGTTGCGCCAGCCCGCGCCGGTAGATCTCCACCGCGATCACATCGATGCCGGGCTCGTCCTTGGCCATCGCCAGGGTGGAGACGCCACTGCCACAACCGATTTCGAGGACCACCGGTGCCTGGCGCCCGAACCACGAGCGGGTGTCCAACGGGGGTTCCCGGCGTTCGGGTTCATCGGCGGCGCCCACCGAGAGGCCGAGTTCGGGCCAGCGCCGTTCCCAAGTCTGGCGCTGGGCATCGGAAAGGGCCGATCGTCGCGATCGGAACGCCGTAGCCGGGAGATAGCGCTGGCCAGAGCGGTCGGAGTTCCCCGTCGGCGTGTCGGCAGGCATCGCCACCCCGCGCTCAGCATGCATTTGTCCATGGTGGCCTATAAACCTGCGATGTAGCCGCCCCTGGTCCGGATTGATACCCAACAGTTGCCTTGAGCTGGTAACTGATTAACGGTGGCTCGCTTCTTGGTGACGTGGGTGCCACCATTCGGTGGGACCGCTCGGCATCGGCGTTGCACCCGATAGCGGCAGCGCCGGCTGGGTGGCCGGGTCATTGAAGACAACAGGCGGGATATGAGGGGACAAGGACACCAGAGTTTCGTCAACGAGCTGGCGCGGTTCGCTGCCGGCCAGCGCGACCCGCGCGTGACGGCGATCGCCCAGCGTTCCGCCGCACCCTTGCGTGTGGTGGTGGGCGGCCGGCGCGGGGTCGGCTGCCGCACCGTGGGCCGCGCCCTGGGCGATCGCCGTCACGCGCGGGTCGCGCTGGCCGGCAGCGAACCGCGCCAGCTCGTTGACGAAACTCTGGTGTC